>NZ_LEKS01000006.1:0-298801 GCF_001027725.1 Flavobacterium sp. ABG | reverse complement strand
CAATTTTGTCATACTGAGGAACGAAGTATCTTCACAAGTAATTCCATAAAGTGAAGCTCAACGGTATCGATTCAGCAAACGTAGATCCTTCGTTCCTCAGGATGACAAACTGGACGGAGTTTCTTGTGCGATTTCTCGACTCCGCTCGAAAGGACAGAAGTTGTGGGGTAATGTAAGCCCATTTAAGCAATACTTCTGTTTCCTTAAACACTTTTATAGTTTAATAAAAAACAACGGCTCTTCATCACCCTAAATCAACACATCCTCTTTCATTATCTTACACTTTACATTCTACATTTCACATCACTTCAACTTCATCTCTTTAAAAGAATATTAAAATCCCGTAAACTCCTTAGAAATTTTCTATTCTTTTTTTGCCAAAACCACTTGATATTCTTCCAAAACCTTAATTCTTAATTTTTTGTTAATTTTTACTTTTCTAAAAATTGAAAACAGCATCAAAAATGATCCCTTATTTATATCAATTCCAACATAGTTTTCTAAACTAGAAATTTAAACGCAAAAAAGCTTTTTTGAAACCCCTTTTTTGCAAAAACACAAGTCTCTTTACCGTGCATAACACAAGACTATACAATATAAAATATTCAGCATTTTCACACAAATACTAATGATATAACAAGTTATGGTAATTTAACATTAGAAATACTCAAACTAATAAATCTTTTTAAAATCAAAACATTTTATACAAATCGCATCATTTTAAGTTAATAATTACAATTTGCAACTATTTATGTGTTCGAGAACATTAATTTAATGTGTTCGAGCACATTTTTCATGTTTTTTCTTGTTTAATAAAAATATAATCTATAATTTCGTTAGGTACTATTCTTAAAATTAAGTTAATAGGTGAAATTTTTAAAGCGTTTTATAAGGTTTAAAGCGAGTAAAATGGATTAAGTAAACCAACATTAAGGTTGAAAAATGAAGCAGTGATTTATTGAAAAAAAAGATTCGATTAAAGAATACCATATTATTCCCAATCAGAAAAGAAATCCAAAACCTACAAATAATAAAAAACAGATTATTAATTAACCAAACTCGATTAAAGTATGAAATTTTTAACCCAAAAAAAGCCTAGAGATTTTCGGATTAACATTCTATCCGATAAAAAGGTCCAATTAACAGTTCTCTCGTTATTAGTTTTTGCGTTTCAGGCTTCGGCTGCTTCCTCGATAACTACTTCAGACGAAAATACTATAGTCATTCTTTTTGAAAAAATAGTAAAAGGAACTGTCACCGATCAAAATGGTGTTCCTTTGGCGGGTGCCAACGTTGTAGTAAAAGGAAGTTCAAAAGGCGTACAAACTGATTTTGACGGAAACTTTGCAATCACAGTACCGGACAATGCCGCGAAACTTATTGTTACGTATGTTGGTATGGAAGACCAGGAAATTACCATAACAAATGCTCCTCTGAAAATTATGCTGAAAGAAGCAGGACAAAAATTAGATGAAGTTGTTATTGGGTACGGAAAACAAAAGAAAAAAGACCTTACGGGCTCTATCAGTTCGATCAGCAAAGACAATTTAAATTTAGGAGGTACGATTGCCAATGTTGGTCAAGCGCTACAAGGACGTGCTTCAGGAGTTCAGGTACAGCAGAACAGCTACGCACCCGGAACAAACCCGTCAGTGGTCATCAGAGGAGGAAATTCTATTAATACTTCCAACGCTCCATTGTATGTTGTAGACGGATTTATTACCAGCACAGGTGCTTCTATCAGTCCTAATGATATTGAAAACATCCAAATTCTTAAAGACGCTTCCTCTACCGCTATTTATGGTGCCAGAGGAGGAAATGGAGTTATCATCATTACAACTAAAAAAGGAAAATCAGGAAAAATGCAAATTGAGGCCGAAATTTCGGATGGTTTTCAAAACATCATCAATGAGCCTTCTTTATTAAGCGGACAGCAATATGCCAATATCCAAAATGCGATTGCAAAGGAAAATGGAAGACCTCCCGTTTTTCCTGCAAGTTTCCCAATCGCCAATACCAATTGGTTTGAAGCTGCAACACGTCCGGGAGAAGTGATTAACAGAACAATTAGTTTTAGCGGAAGCGATAAAACCTCTAAATTTTTTCTTTCTGGAAATTACCTGAAACAAACCGGAGCTATTGAAAACACTGATTTTAAAAGATATAGTGTAAGAATGGGTGGTGAGAAAAAATTCAACGACAAATTAAATGTCGGCACTAATATTTATGGTGCGGCAAGTGAAGGGAACAACAGCGATTTTGGCGACAATATCCTATCTCCTATGTTTACGATTCAGACCGCTATTCCAACTATTCCTATTTACAATCCTGATGGTTCTTACTATAAATATCAGGGAAAAGACAATGCTTTGGCCTTGTTATTGGAACCTACAGACCACGTCATCAACAGATTGGTAAACGGAAGTATGTTTATGGACTATGAAATTATTAAAAACCTTACGTTCCATTTTGGTGCCGGAGCAGAATGGCAGGAAAATATCCAAGGAAAATATACGCCTAGTACGTTAATTGCCGGAGCTGCCCTGCATGGTACCGGATCTGAAGAGAATAAAACCTATTTCAGATGGAGTACAGATCAGTATCTGACTTATAAATTTTCAATAAAAGAACATTCCATAACAGCAATGATTGGAACTTCTAATCAAAAAGATACTTACGAACGTCTAAAAGCTTCCGGTTCCGGTTTTTCTAATGATTTATTGACGTATCATAAACTCGAAAGTGCTGAAGTATACCTAAGACCGGAAACAGAAAAAACAGAAACGAAGCTTACCTCTTATTTTGGCCGATTAAACTATTCTTATTCAGATAAATATTTAGCCTCCTTTACAATAAGAAAAGACGGTTCTTCCCGATTTGGCCCAAATAACAAATTCGGAATTTTTCCATCCGGAGCCGTTGCCTGGAAGCTTTCCAACGAACCTTTTATAGAAAAACTAAATACATTCTCTGAGCTTAAATTAAGAGTGAGTTACGGTATTACAGGAAGTGATGGTATTGGAGACTATGCCTACCTGAGCAGACTGACTCCATGGGGAACAGTAATTGGACAAGGCGGTCTTTCGGGTGGTAACGAGCCTGCCAATTTAGCAAACCCTGATCTGAAATGGGAAGAAACAGCCCAAACCAATATCGGATTGGATATGGGTTTCTTTAACAGCAGATTGAACATCACTATCGATGCGTACAAAAAAAGAACAACTGATGCTCTTTTGAATGTTCCTGTTGGTGGATGGTGGGGCTTTGGTACCCTAAGATTCAATTCCGGGGTTATTGATAACAAAGGAATCGAGTTAGGCATTAACACTGTAAACTTTAGCAATGATAAATTTACCTGGAGTACTTCTCTAAATTTTGCTTACAACAAACAAGAAATTGTATCCCTTGCTGATAATGTTAAAATAATCAGTAACAGTACTTCTAACCCAAGCGGAACTGTTTCCGGACAAGAATTTACAAGACTGGAGCCAGGTAAGGAAATGGGCGTTTTATTCGGTTATAAGTATGCAGGGGTTATAAAATCAGGAGAAACGTATGCTCCCCAGCCGCTTTCTGTACCCGGAGATCCAAAATATGAAGATCTAAATGGTGACGGAACCATTACAGCTGCCGACAGAACTTATTTAGGAAATTCTACGCCGCATTTTACTCTCGGGTTTAATAACGATTTTAAATATGGAGATTTTGATTTGAATATCTTCTTTCAAGGTGCTTTCGACTATTCCGTTTATAATATGACTGCAATGGTTGGTGAGTCTACTACAAGTACTGATGCTTTAAATCGCTGGGTTGCCAATACAAATGAAAATACGGATATTCCGAGAGATGGTTATTACAAAAGTAAATATGGCAGTTATGTCAATTCAAAATTTGTTGAAGAAGCTTCCTACCTGCGTCTGAAAAATGTTTCTATCGGTTATTCTATTCCGCAAAGCGTATTAAAAGAGGTTAAATTCATAGATAGTATCAGATTGTATGCTATTGGACAAAATTTGCTGACTATTACAAATTATTCCGGAAATGATCCGGAAGTAAATGGACATTTTACCACTGATAATACCAAGCAGAACTTAGGCGGAGGAATTGATTTTAACTCCTTCCCGGCTTCCAGAACGTTTATTCTAGGTATTAAAGTTGCAATTCATTAGTCTAAAGGCTTTTTAGTAACATTAAATTTATTAAAATGAAAAAATATACAGTACTCTTACTTTTACTTGTCGCAGGTACACATTTTTCGTGTAATGAAGATCTAGACCCCACCATATACAGTAGTTTAACAACTGCGAATGGCTATCAAACAAAATCGGATGCCATAGCGGCTATAAACGGAATTTACGGCAGATTGAAAGGTCCGTCTGTAGGTGACAACTTTTCGTACTGGGCAACACGACATTTTGCTTTAACGGATATTGCAACAGATTTGGGACATTGTCAGTACGGCGGGGATCCGGGTCAATTATCTTTAGGGACCTGGAGTTCTACTAATGGATTGCTTTTAGAAGACTGGAATGCCATGTACAAATTGATTGCCAATGCCAATAATGCCATTTTCTACATCAATCAAATGCAGGAAATTTCAAGTTCAGATAAAGCGCAATTTATAGCTGAAGCCCGATTTCTAAGAGCTTCGGGCTATATGGACTTAACAGATTCCTGGGGACCTGTAATTTTAATTACGGAAGCTGATTTAACTAATCCGGATTACTTGGCACAAACCCCTCCAACATCGGTTGAGGCAATTGATGCTTTTCTAATCAAAGAACTCAACGATGCTGCTGCTGTACTTCCTGTAAATTATCAGGACAATCCTATCTATGGTGGTAATGATGTAGGACGCGCTACAAAAGGTGCTGCTCTAACTTTATTAGCGAAATTGTATTTGCGTGCCCACGACTGGCAAAAAGTCGCTACGCTTACACAACAAGTAATGAATTTAGGTCAATACAGTCTTTATCCTAGTTATTCAGGATTGTTTAAAGAAAGTAACAAATGGTGCAGCGAAAACATTTTTTCTTCTCTTAGCGATGCCAATACAAACGGAACGGAGCTATTGAACCATTTTGGACCAATTGATCATCCTGTTGTTGAAAACAGATGGCAGTATTATACGGTAAACTGGGATTTTTACAACACCTTTGGTAATGAAGATGACAGAAAACAATGCTTTTTTCCAGAATTTATGGGAACAGATAAATTGCTGCACAAACAAGCACCATCTTTGGGTGCAGAGCCTCCGGCAGGCGTATTTTACATGCCCGATGTATCGACCAGAAAATACGCAGATGATGAAACTACCACCTATTATGACGGTCACAGTGTCAACATTTTACGTTATGCCGATGTATTGTTAAGCAGAGCCGAAGCACTAAACGAGATTAGCGGCCCGACCATTGAAGCTATAGATCTTATCAATCAGGTGAAAGGAAGATCTCATGCCAAATTATTGGTTTTAGCAGATTACAATCAAAGTACTTTGAGAGATGCTATTCTGCAAGAAAGAGGATGGGAACTTTTCTACGAAGGTAAACGCCGTCAGGATTTAATCCGAATGAATAAATTCGACGTTCTTGTAAATGCCTATCACCTCAGAGTTGGAGAAACGGCACAAATCAAAATGCCACAAAATAAATATTACACCTATCCGCAAAGCCAGGTTGATCTAAACCCCAATTTAAGCAATGCTAATAGATAAATAAAAGCAGAAAAATCAGGAGTAGACAACGTTTTCAGCGTTGTCTGTTCCCGATTTCATACAAAAGAAGTACCTTTCTGTTTCACAAAAGAAGCTTTTCCTATGATCAAAAAATTAATTGTAAAATGGAGTTTTATTTTGGCATTGCTTGTATTAGCAAGCTGTTCCAAAAATCAGAATCGCATTCTAAATATTGCCATTGGAACTCATAGCAACAACGAATTGAAGATTCAGATCGATGTTACTACGAGTGACAACCTTTCGGTTTATGCAGAATACTGGGCTGATACAAAAGGAATTAAAAACAAAGTAGCTACTCCAATTTCAAAAACAGGACTTTCACATTCTTTGATACTTTGTAGCGTTAGTCCCGAAACTAGTTATAGTTTTCAGGTGGTTACGGTTGCAGACGGAGAAAAAAAGACAAGCAAAATATATCATTTTAAATCCAGAAAATTACCCGAATGGTTACAAAAACAATTTAAAGCCAATTTTCAGAAACCGGAACTTTTGCCTCAAAATTTCAAAAAAGGTTTTCTGCTAATGGGCAAAAGAGAAACGCCGGGTACCGCTTACATTGTTGATTATAAAGGTAATTTGAGATGGTATCATACCGTAGAAGGAACTGGTTTTAAGGTTACTCATTTTACTAAAGACCAAAGTATTATTGCTATTTTAGGGAAAAACAATGAACCTACAAGCTACGGCAGTGAAATTCTGGAAATCAATTTACAGGGAGACACCTTAACACATATTAAAAAAGGACAAGGTGATTTTAAACAAGTTATTCATCATGAAATTATCAAAAAATCGACTAATGAAATTGTAACCTTGTTTGTTGATGAAAGAATAACCGATTTAACGGCTATTGGTGGCAAAAAAGGAGATACAATCAATGGAGATGGTATTCTTATTTTGAATAAAAAAGGAAAACAGCTTTGGAAATGGAGTGTTTTTGACGACTTAGATCCAATGAAAGATAAAGCATTATTGAAAACCAAAAAAGACTGGATGCACGCCAACAGTCTGAATTATGATAAAGATGGAAACTTTCTGATCTCTTTTTACAATAACGGTCAAATTTGGAAAGTAGATGCCAAAACCGGAAAAGTGATCTGGAAATTAGGAAAAGGTGGTACATTATCGCAAAAAGAAAATTCCAGTTTCTCGCAAGCACATGCCGCACACATTAATCCCGAAGGCAGTCTACTCTTTTTTGATAATGGTGTTGACCAAAAACAATCTTCGGTATTTGCTTTGAAAATAAATGAAAAAGACAATTCCGTGCAATTGGATTTTCAGATCAAATTGCCCAAAGAAATTTATAATGACAGGATGGGAAGTGCTTATATGATTGATAAAGAAACGCTATTGTGCTGTTGTTCAAAAAGACATATAACGGTTCTGACAAATAAAAAAGGGGTTTTACTTTGGGCTTTAGAGTCCGAAATTCCTCCTTATCGCGTTGAGTTTATTCCGGAAGAAAAATTAAAACCGTTTCTTTTCAATTAAAAAAAACTTTAGTCACAATTAATTTTTAACACATAGAGACATAGCTGACAAAGCTTAAAAAAAGGCGTTTTACTTTAAATAAATCACAGGAGACGAGGTGAAAAAATTGTGATTTTCTTGAAATTTCTCCAATTGTAAAATGCTAAATCTATGTTCCTAATGTGTTAAAAAACATTTAGCTAAACTATAACCAACGGGTTAATAATAATGACGTAAGCGAATCGCTTTTTTAGTATTCGAGTATCAGATTAAAACTAGTAAACATGAAAAAAATAATTCTTATTGGTTTCTTTTTAGTGCTGCCAATTGTAGTGTTCAATTCGTGCAATACCTCTAATTCTCAAACATTAGCAAAAGAAACCTCAGACGATGAAGGTTACATTACCATAGATACCTCCAAAATTCCGGACGATCCATTTGGTGAATCCGTTCGATATGGAAGAGAATTAATGCTAAAAACAGCTTATTATATTGGGCCAAACGGCATTAAAGGAAAATATTTGGGCAATAAAATGAACTGTACCAATTGCCATCAGGATGCCGGTACAAAACCGCATGCTTTCAACCTGATGTCTTCGCATGACAATTATCCGCAATATCGCGGACGTGAAAATAAAGTACTCACACTTGCTGAACGGGTTAACAATTGCATCATGCGTCCTCATTCCGGTAAACCTCTTCCGCTTGACGGAAAAGAAATGGTCGCTTTTTTATCTTACTTTAAATGGATTAGCAAATTTGTTCCTAAAGATGGACAATTCAAAGGGGCCAAAAATCTGGAAATCGATTTTCCTGATGTAGCTGCCAGCCCGGAAAGAGGAAAAACACTATTTATCGAAAACTGCGTTCGTTGCCACGGAGCTGATGGAGAAGGAAAATACAACGAAGACAAATCCGGTTATGTGTATCCTCCGCTTTGGGGACAATACGGCTATCAGCCGGGTTCAAGCATGCACAGAGTTATCAAACAAGCACAGTGGCTAAAAAGCAATATGCCATATGATAAAGTAACACCCGGAAAACCTTATCTTACGGACACAGAAGCACTGGACATCGCCGCTTACGTAAATGATGATGCTATACACACGAGACCAAATCCGAAAACATTTGACTATCCGAATAAAATGGGCAAACCAATCGATTATGCCCACAGTCCTTTTAGTGATACTTTTTCTGAAGAACAACATAAATACGGTCCATACAAACCCATTATTGCGTATTGGAAACAAAATGGATGGAAAGCCGTTTATTAACTTTATATCAATATCTCCCTTTAACTTGAACAAAAAAATGAAGCCAAACCTAAAAAACAACCCAATTTTAAGTCGAATAGTGCTAATGTGTTTTTTCATTATCAGTATTCCATTAAGTGCGCAAAAAATAAAATATACCGACGGTAATGACAGTTGGAATCCAAATCAATTAGGAAATCATCGCGCTGTGGTGGTCTTTTCCGGTACTGGTGCCGTTGCCAAAACGACTATCGAATGGCGCCGAAGAGATACAAATCCCGATCAAAAGAGAATTATTGTTCAGGACGCCACCGGAAAAGAAATTACAAACCTGAAAACAGTTAACATCACGAGAGAAAGCGGTACTATTTTCTTTGAGCCGGTTTCGGGTCAGACGACTTATTATGTGTACTATATGCCCTATATTGATGAAGGTGATGCAAACTATCCAAAAGGAGTGTATGCCAAACCCGAATATAAAGCCGATGCGCAATGGCTGGCCAAAATAAAAACAGCTGCGGCGGACAATACTACTGTTCAGGAAATCCAGAGTGTAAATGCTTTTAACAGTTACTACCCTATGGAAGTTATTGCTACAGCGGCAGAAACACAAGACATGATTGCTAAAAACAGTGGTAGTTCTTTTATCGTTTTTCCCGAAGACCGATTAAATTCAATCCGAATGAAAAATGATCTGCCACAGCGCTGGATCCAAAAAGGAGTTCAAAACACCTTTGCTGACACCGCATTAAAAGGGGAATATTTAGCTTTTCAATTGGGGGTTTACGCCTTGCAAGACATTACTAATTTAAAAGTTACGTTCTCCAATTTAATCAGCAACAACGGAGCCATCATTGAAGCTAAATATTTAAACTGCATCAATACCGACGGAACAAGATACGACGGATCTGTATTTGCCAATACCGTTTCAGTTTCAAAAGGAAAAGTACAGGCAATGTGGTGTGGCATTGACATTCCGCAAACTACTGCCGCGGGAACCTATACCGGAAAAGCAGTTGTGAATTGTGATGGAAAAACAAAAGAAATTACCCTTCAAATAAAAGTAACGAACGAAGTGACTCAAAACGGAGGAATCGATTCTCCAGAAAAAATGACCCGTTTAAAATGGCTAAACTCAACTTTGGCTCAAGAAAACACGGTTATTGCACCTTACATTCCATTAGTAGTAAAAGATACTGAAATCTCTTTATTGGGGAGAAAATTAGTCTTAGGTTCAAATGGATTTCCAACCCAAATCCAAACTTTCTTTACTCCCGAAATGACTTCTATCAGTACAAAACCAAATGATATATTGACCGCTCCGGCAGCATTTCATTTTATAGATGCAGCAGGAAAAGAATCTTTAAAATGGAAAAACTCAGGCCTTAAATTCCTGAAAAAAGAAGCCGGAACTGTTTCGTGGGAAAGTAGTTCTACTTCACAAGCCCTTCAAATGGATGTGACGGGAAGTATCGAATTTGATGGATTTGTATCCTATGCTGTAAAAATTACTGCTTTGGAAGATGCTACATTTAATGACATTAATTTTCATATGCCATTGCAATCTTCTGCTTCAAAATACATGATGGGATTAGGTCAAAAAGGGGGTGATCGTCCTCAGACTTTCGATTGGAAATGGGATGTGGCACACAAAAATCAGGACGGTGCCTGGATCGGAAATGTGAATGCAGGATTGCAATTTTCATTAAGAGATGAAAAATACAGCCGACCGTTAAACACTAATTTCTATTTGCAAAAACCTTTATTGTTACCTTCTTCCTGGGGCAACGAAAACAAAGGCGGAATCACAATAACGCCAAACCAAAAAATAGTTTTGGTCAATGCCTACAGCGGCAATCGCACAATGAAAAAAGGGGATGTTTTATACTACAACTTTAATTTATTGATTACGCCGTTTCGCAAAATAGACACTGATTTCCAATGGAACACGAAGTTTTATCATAAATACAGTAACCTCGACACTATCGCCCAAACGGGAGCAACGGTAGTCAATATACACCATGCCAATGCCATTAATCCGTACATTAATTATCCTTTTATTGAATTCAAAAAAATGAAAGAGTACATTGATGAAGCACATCAAAAAGGATTAAAAGTAAAAATTTACAACACCGTAAGAGAGGTTTCTAATAAAGCTTATGAAACTTTTGCTTTAAGAAGTTTGGGTCACGAAATTTATTCTCCGGGTAAAGGAGGCGGATTCTCTTGGCTTCAAGAACATGTGGGTGATGATTATATCGCAGCCTGGTTTGTTCCCGAAATAAAAGATGCCGCCATTGTAAACAGCGGTATGAATCGTTGGCATAATTATTATGTAGAAGGAATGAATTGGCTGACTCAAAACGTTGGTATCGATGGTGTTTATCTTGACGATGTGGCTTTTGATAGAATTACCATGAAACGTATCAAAAGAGTGCTTACCAAAGACGGTCACCCCGGAATCATCGATTTGCACAGTGCCAATCAATACAATAAAAGTGATGGTTTTAATAATAGTGCCAATTTGTATATGGAGCACTTTCCATACATCAATAAACTGTGGTTTGGAGAGTATTTTGACTATGAAAAAAACAATCCTGACTTTTTCTTAACTGAAGTGAGCGGTATTCCTTTTGGATTAATGGGAGAAATGCTGCAAGATGGAGGAAATCCATGGAGAGGAATGGTTTACGGAATGACCAACAGAATGCCTTGGAGTCACAATGCAGACCCAAGACCAATTTGGAAATTATGGGATACTTTCGGCATTAAAGGTTCTGAAATGATTGGTTATTGGAGCGAAAACTGTCCGGTAAAAACAACTAACGAAAAAGTATTGGCAACGGTTTACAAAAAGAACGGTACAGCCTTAATTTCAATCGCAAGCTGGGCAGATGCTGATGTAAAAGTAAAATTAAACATCGACTGGAAAAAACTGGGAATCAATCCTGCCAAAGCGACAATTACAGCATTGGAAGTAGCTAATTTTCAGCCTGCGCAGACTTTTACGGCAAAGGATGAAATTCCGGTTGCTAAAGGTAAAGGGTGGTTGCTTATTGTTAAGTAATGCTTTATCCAGATTGAAACACGAATTGCACGAATTAACACAAATTGAAAATGGTTTTTTGCCACTGATTTCACAGATTGACCGCCCAGTTTGTCATTCTGAGGAACGAAGAATCTTCACCAGCAGCTCGACAAAGATTGTCGAGTTTCTTTCGGAGATTTCTCACCCGTAGAAATTGACAAGATTGCAAAAAATCTTTTTTAATCTTGTTATCCTGATAGCAATCGGAAATGACAATGCAAAAGTAAAAATTAAACACGAATTGCACGAATTAACACAAATTGAAAATGGTTTTTTGCCACTGATTTCACAGATTGACCGCCCAGTTTGTCATTCTGAGGAACGAAGAATCTTCACCAGCAGCTCGACAAAGATTGTCGAGTTTCTTTCGGAGATTTCTCACCATCGAAATTGACAATGTAAAAGCAAAACTTAAACACGAATTACACGAATTAACACAAATTGAAAATGTTTTCTTGCCACTGATTTCAAAGATTGACCGCCCAGTTTGTCATTCTGAGGAACGAAGAATCTTCACAAGCAGCTCGACAAAGATTGTGGAGTTTGTTTCGGAGATTTCTCACCCGTAGAAATTGACAAGATTGCAAAAAATCCTTTTTAATCTGTGAAATCTGTGGCAAAAGCAAAATCGTTTTTAGCACAGATGAAAAGATAAAATAACACGCAAATTTTGCAGATGCTAAAAAAAAATCTGCCAAATCTGCGTGAAAAACAAAAAAAAAATCTTTTTTAATCCTTTTAATCTGTGGCAAAAAAAACACGAAACAATAAATCGCTCCCTATGAAACTTAAACTATTCGTTCCCTTTCTGCTCTTCGGAAGCCTTATTTCAAATGCTCAAAACCAACCAACAATAAAAGAGTACCAAAAAGTATTCACCACCTATCCATTCTCAGATCCGGATCCGATTCCGAAACCGGATACCAAAATTTATCCGTACTTCCGTTTTGATGGTTTTACTGACAAACCGATCCAAAAAGAATGGAAGGTAATTGAATTGGAGAATGACTATATCAAATTAATGATTCTGCCCGAAGTAGGCGGAAAAGTTTGGTCAGCCGTAGAAAAAGCTACTGGAAAAGACTTCGTTTACAACAACCATGTAATCAAATTCAGAGATATCGCCATGCGTGGACCTTGGACAAGCGGTGGTGTAGAAGGCAATTATGGAATTATTGGACATACTCCCAATTGTGCTACTCCCGTTGATTTTATAACCATTAACAGAGCAGACGGAAGCGTGAGTTGTGTGATTCAGGTTTTAGATTTACTGACCCGTACGTCGTGGAAACTGGATATTAATCTGCCAAAAGACAAGGCTTATTTTACCACCAATTCGTTTTGGTTTAATTCAACCGAATTCGAACAGCCTTATTACACCTGGATGAATACGGGAATCAAAGCCGCCGGAAATCTGCAGTTTATTTATCCAGGCACTACCTACCTGGGGCATGACGGTGAGCACAATGCCTGGCCTATCAACAAACAAAATGGCAAGGAGGTCTCTTTCTATAAAAACAACGATTTTGGCGGTTATAAATCTTATCATGTTTTTGGAAAATATACTGATTTCTTTGGTGGTTATTGGCATGACGAAGATTTCGGAATGGGAAGATACAGCACTCACGATGATAAAGCAGGTAAAAAAATATGGATTTGGGGACTGTCACATCAAGGAATGATCTGGGAAAAATTATTGACCGATACCGACGGACAATATGTAGAAGTACAAAGCGGAAGATTGTTCAATCAGGCAAGCGAAAACAGTAGCTTCACTCCTTTTAAACAACGCTCTTTTGCACCCTACCAAACAGATTCCTGGACCGAATACTGGTTTCCTGTAAAGCAGACCAAAGGTTTCGTAAAAGCAAACAACTATGGTTCTGTAAATGTAAAAAATGAAAACGGCTGGCTGAAAATTTATTTTTCGCCACTTCAAAAAATAAAAGACAAACTGGAAGTTTTTGATAATGACAAGAAAATTTATTCTAAAGACATTTCGCTTTCGACCTTAGAAACCTTCAAAGACTCTGTTCAAGTTTCGGTTAATCCAAATAAAATAAGACTTACGCTTGGCGAAAATAAATTAGTCTGGAATTCAGATCCTGAAGACGGAAATCTAAGTCGCCCTTTAGAAACACCAAAAGACTTTGACAATAATTCTCTTTACGGATTGTATCTTCAAGGAAAAAATTACATTAGTTTTAAAGATTACATAAAAGCAGAAGAAAAATTATCAGCTTGCCTGAAAATAGATCCGAACTACGCTCCTGCTCTATCCGATCTGGCTTCTTTACAAATTAGAAAACTGCAATACAAGGAAGCAGTTGCAACCGCAAGTAAAGCTTTGGCAATAAATACTTACGATCCTGCTGCAAACTATTATTATGCTTTAGCGAATTTACATTTAGGAAATAATACGGATGCTAAGGATGGTTTTGACATTGCAGCCTCAAGTGTCGAATACCGCTCTGCCGCTTACACGCAATTGAGTAAACTTTATTTCAACGAAAATCAACAAGCAAAAGCAATCGAATACGCGGAAAAAAGTCTGCTAAACAATCCATATAATTTAGAAGGTTTACAATTGCTGGCTGTGATTTATCGCTTGCAAAACAATTCCGAAAGAGCCACAGCTTTATTAAATCAAATAAACTCCATTGATCCGTTGAATCATTTTGCAGGATTTGAAAAATATCTTTGGGAAAAATCAGCGGCTTCAAAAGTACATTTTACTTCACTTATTCGAAATGAAATGCCGGAACAAACTTATTTGGAATTAGGGATTTGGTATCAACAATTGAATCGCAAAGAGGAAGCTTTAAAAGTTTTTGCTCTTGCCGTTCCAAATGCTGAAATTATCTATTGGATGGCTTTTTTAGAAAATAAAGCCGTTGATTTAAGTAAAATACAACCCGGAACCAGTTTTCCTTTCCGTCCCGAAACTGCAGAAATTTTAGAGAAATTAATTCAAACCAACGGGCAATGGCAATTGAAATATCATTTGGCTTTAATAGAATGGAATCGCAATACGCTTTCAAAAGCTAAAGAATTATTTCTACAATGCGGCAGCCAACCAGCAGATCCGGCTTTTTATGCGGCAAAAGCGGCTTTAATGAAAGAAGACGCTCCATTGGTCGTATCGAGCCTGCAACAGGCAATTAAATTAGATAATCAGAGCTGGAGATATCCTAAATTACTGGCAGAGCATTATATCAATCAAAAACAATATGACAAAGCGCTGGCTATCGCAGCTCCTTTTTACAAACAGCATTCCACGAATTATATCATGGGAATGTTATACGCCAAAACTTTATTGTTAAACAAAAAATATGCAGAAGCAGATACCTTCTTAACCAAACTCGAAATTCTTCCGTTTGAAGGAGCAACTATAGGACGACAACTTTATCACGAAGCCAAACTCATGCAGGCACTAAACCAAATAAAAAACAAACAGTACAAAAAAGCTTTACAATTTATCGCCGATGCCAAGTTGTGGCCTCAAAATCTGGGTGTTGGAAAACCATATGAGGAAGATATTGATGAAAGACTTGAAAACTGGTTAGATTATCACTGTTATACTAGTCTTAATAATTTGGATTCAGCAAAACAATCCTTAGAAAAAATTCTTACTTTTAATCCAAAAATAGACAATACCGTTATGAATTTTTTACCGGCAAATCAGCTTGTGTCCGCTTGGGCAATTGAGAAAACTTCTTCAGCAGAAAAAGCAACAGCATGGTTAAAAAATCAAGCTTCGTTATATCCTTCCAACAAAATTATTCAATGGACCTTACAAGTATATACTAAAAAGCAATCAACTCCTTTGACCGAGGATGAAAAAGACGGTGAGGTTCGAATTATTGAAAAACTATAAAAACTACCCATATAAATTAAAATACCATGAATAAACATTTTTTAAAATACACCTTTTTTAGCATTGTCTTGTTGGGCTGCCAAAATATAGAGGCACAAAATACAGATCAGAACAAAAGCGATCTGTCGATTTACAGAGTTACACCGTTAAAAGTTCACGATATATTACACACCAAACTAGAAGTGTCTTTTGATTATGGAAAACGTTTTTTGTATGGAAAAGAATGGCTTACGCTAAAACCTCATTTTTACGAAACCGATGCGCTTACGCTAGATGCCAAAGGAATGGACATCAAAGAAATTGCAGTTATTGACGGAAAAAAAAGTATTCCTTTAAAATACAGCTATAATAACGAACAACTTTTTATTACGCTAAACAGAAAATACAAAAGCACAGAAAATTATACTATTTACATCGATTATACGGCAAAACCGGATCAATTGAAAGCCAAAGGAAGCAATGCCATCACAGATGCAAGAGGATTGTACTTTATAAATCCGGACGGAAAAGGAGACAAACCCGTTCAAATCTGGACACAAGGTGAAACAGAAGCCTCTTCGGCCTGGTTTCCTACTATTGACAAACCCAACCAGAAAACAACTTCTGAAATCGCTATGACGGTTGAGGGCAAATACACCACCTTATCCAACGGGAAATTAACCGCCCAAAAAGTAAATAAAGACGGAACGCGTACTGATACCTGGAAAATGGAATTACCGCATTCTCCTTATTTATTTATGATGGCTGTTGGTGATTTTAAAGTTTATAAAGACACTCCCTATAAAGGAAAAGAAGTAAGTTATTATCTGGAGCCAAAGTATGCGCCTTACGCCAAACAAATTTTTGGAAAAACACCTGATATGATGGCGTTTTACAGCAAAATGTTGGGCGTGGAATATCCTTGGGCAAAATATTCACAAGTAGTAGCCAGAGATTTTGTTTCGGGAGCAATGGAAAATACATCTGCCACTTTACATGGCGAATACGTACAAAAAACAGAAAGAGAATTATTAGACGATAACCAGGAGAGTACCATTGCTCATGAACTTTTTCACCAATGGTTTGGAGATTATGTAACCGCTGAATCCTGGTCAAACTTAACCATGAATGAATCTTTTGCCACTTTTGGTGAGGTACTTTGGCACGGACATGATGCAGGACAAGACGCAGAAGATAAATCTCGTTATGAAAAATTACAAAATTACCTGCGCTCTCAAAAAAATGGAGACAGTCCTGTTTTAGCTCGTTTTCATTATCAAAACCAAGACGATATGTTTGATAATATTAGCTATTCTAAAGGATCGATTATCTTGTATGCGCTAAAAAATCAAATGGGTGATGAAGCCTTTTTTAAATCCTTAAATCATTATTTAACGACAAATGCTTATAAATCGGGAGAATCACACCAACTGCGTTTAGCTATGGAAGAGGTTACCGGAAAAGACTGGAGTCCTTATTTTAATCAATGGTATTACCAAGGCGGAAACCCAATTTTAAATGTTGAATACGGATATGCTGACGGAAAAGCTACCATTGCCGTAAAACAAATACAAGACAACTCGGTTCAGACATTCAGCTTACCGCTAAAAGTAGATTTTTATGTGAATGGAACTAAAATTAGAAAAGAAATTTTGATTGACAAAAAAGAGCAAACTTTTAGTTTTGATGTACCGGCACAGCCCAATTTTACAGACCTGGATCCGGATAAAATCTTAGTTGGTAAAATTATTGACAACAAAAAAATAGCCGATTATCTTTTTCAATATAAAAATGCTCCCTCCTATTTTAACAGAATCGAAGCCGTAAAATTTGCTACTGCAGATAAAAGTCAGGATGCACAGCTTGTTTTGTTGGCAGGATTAGAAGACCAACAAGACGATGTGCGCGTTTTAAGTATTAAAGCAATTAGTTTAGAAGACAATCAGACTAAAAATGCAGCCTTAAAAAGCTTGCTTAACATTGCCAAAAACGACAAAAAGACAATTGCCAGAGCAGCTGCGATTATAAAACTTGCAAGCACCGTCAATCCGGAGTACAAAGGATTGATGCAGGAAAGTATCAAAAATCAATCCTACAACGTAATTGCGGCCGGTATCTGCGGACTAACTAAATTCTCAGCTGATGAGGCAGATAAAGCACTAAATTCTTTAGACGAGGATACTAAGAACCATGTAACTCCGCTAATCAAAAGGTTTAACAGTCAGAAATACTAAAAAACGACAGCAAAGAAATTAAAACCTAAGTAAGCGATCTTATTTAGTATTGTTTGTTTTTGAAGAGATTATCTCGCAATCCGTGAGATAATCTCTTTTTTTATAAAGTTTTTCCCCATCTGTCAGGCTGAGCGAAGCCGAAGCCCCCTTTACCTATCCAGCCTTCGACTTCGCTCAGGGTGACAATCGTACAGAAAAGAGAGTAGTATCAAAACGATACTCTTTAACAAATGCCTTTAACCGTAAAAGACGCAAACATTTGTTCTCCCCTTCGCGAAAAAACCTTGCGTAAGCCCTAGCACCCTTTCTGTTAAACTTGAAACCTGAAACTTGAAACCTGAAACCTGAAACTTAAAACAATCCACACCTTACCCCACCAAAACAAACCTCCCAAAAGAAGAAGCAATATGAAAATTAGGCGTTTCAGTATTAGGATTCACCCACGAAATCCAGGTGGCTTCATATTGTGAATTCACTTTTTCAGAAAATTTAGCTCTAAAAACACCGGTCTCAATTGTATTATTATGAATTAAATCTAAAGCTTTTAAAGACGCCATACTGATCTTGCCCTGCACGGTAAAAAAACCATCCTCTTTTGATGCTTCGAGCTTTAAATCGGTTCTAGACCAATTCCACTTAAAATCAAAATTGTGATTGGGAAAGGCTTCAAAATCCATTATTCTGGCCGCTGTATCCATCTCCAAACAATAATACGGGCTCATCGCTTCATTTTTCCTGAAAAATAGCTCTACCCTATCCGAATTTCCAATACTATCGATACTATCATCTTTTTGATCGATATGAATATCACCATCAAAAACCTTAAAATTAAAATACAGATTATCGAAATCCCACAGCGCTCGAAATTCGATTTTTGAAAAGGGATCTGTATTCCAAGGCGAACAAAAATCGGTTAGACAATTGGCTTTTTCCCAGCACTGAAAATCCAAATCTGAAGCATTTATTTTTACGTTTTGATTGGTAAATTTTACTTGATATTCTTTTAAAATTGTGCTCATATTTTTTTAGATTTTCAACTATCCGCTAACACCAATCACCTTTGTTGTTTTTTAAAATTTAAAGGCTTTAAAAAAGACACTTTAATTTCGTTTTTAAAACACTAATATAAGGCAAACTTTCGTTAAAATTAAAGCTGTTTTTCACGTTATTTTCAAGCTCAAAATTTAGAAAAAGATTGTAAATTATTATTTTTAAAGTAGTCCAACCATTCATGACCAATCTTATCCAATGAGAATTGCTCAACACTTTCTAAAGCGTTTTCCTTACATTTAAAATAAATTTCTTTATTGATAAACAAATGATTCATTGCTTCTTTAAGTTTTTCAAAATTTTGATCTTCTACTAATAAACCATTGTGGCCATGAGTTATAATTTCGCTGGGGCCTGTAAAACAATCAAACGAAATAACAGGTGTGCTGCAAGCAAGGGATTCTATTAGAACATTAGGAAATCCCTCATTTCTACTACATAAAACAGAAAAATAAGCATTCTTATAATACGGAAAAGGGTTTTCCAGGAAACCTTTAAATTCAACTAAATCTTCCACTTCTAATTCTGAACATAACCCTTTATATTTTGCTTCCTCAGTACCACTTCCAATAATTATAAATTTAACCCCTTCTTTACGCAAAATGGATTTTGAATAAGCAATTATTAATTGATCAAATTGTTTTATTCCGTTTAATCTGCCTACCGCTAAAATATAATCTGTACCCGCTTCCTCAATCAAATCGTATTTCAATTTATTAATTGATTCAATATTTACAGGATTATAGATATAATCAACCTTTTTACTTATTTTTCGTTGTAAAAGAGCCTCTTTTATATCCTTAGAAACTCCAACAATATTTTTATTTCCATATATCAATTTGGATAAAAAAAAGGATTTGGGAAAATAATAATCTATTAGTCCGCTATGCACCGTATAAACTACATTTTTCGGATACAGAAATCTTGACATAAAAAATTCTGCTAAATAATCAGATCTTAATCTAAAATCAATAATATAATCGAACTTGTTTTTCTTTATAAGTTTCCTCAATTCACCCGTACTTTCAATGATTGTTACTGAACCGGAATAATCATAGGTTATGAAATCCCATAGTAGAATATTATGCACCTCGATTCCTTTATTTTCAAAAAAAATCGACAATAAAGCATGTATTTTTTCAACACCACTGCTTCCTAAAGTATGACCAATAAGGGCAATTTTCTGTTTTTTTACTATCATATTGATGTTTTTTTTGCGTCATGTCCTCTGACAATATCATTGTTTTATGCCAAGAATTCGAAATTTCTAAACCTGCTTAAAAATACTCTTAAGCTGATTTAAAATCCGTTCCAGTAATCGCAAATCTTCGGTCACAATCTCAGCGCTCCCTCTCATTTCCTGTTGAAACACGATTTGCTTTTTGTATGAAGTCTTTAAGCCGTTTGGTAAGGAAACATCAATTAACAAATTACCTTCCTTATCAGGAACCAAAGAAATATTTTGAACTTTACCTCTCAAAACACCAAACTCCCGGTCCGGAAAATTAGCCAGCCGAATATTTACTTTCTGACCTGTTTTAATTTTTCCGGAATTAACAGGTGATGCTTTAACTTTTCCAACAAAAGTATTTTTTGCATGGGGAATAATCGAAAAGATATTGTCTCCCATATTAATTGTTTGATTCTCGTTCCAAACTTGTAAAAAGGTTATTATACCGTTAACTGATGATCTTAAGGTAAAATTTAGTTCCCAGTCTTTTATACTTTTTTTAAGTTGATAAAATGATTGTATGGTGTTTCGATCTAAATTAATTTCTTCTTTTGTACTGTTGATCTGAGAATTTTGTCCTAATTTTCTATTCTCAATCAAAGTAGACTTTAATTGAGAAATGGCGGTTAAAAGGCTTTTATAATTCTTTTGTGCCTGAAGATAGCTCAGCTTTTTAGTTTCTATTTCCTGAATAGAAACAATCCCTTTACTAAATAAAGTTTCAAATCTGGTAACTTCGTTTTTTTGAAGTTGTAGCTCATTTTCATTAATACTTTTTTGCTGCCCCAGAATTTTTAATCGTTCTTTTATCTGAATATTTTCAGAACTCTGTGCTCTGCTTTCTACTTCAAATGGATGCAAATTATCACTTAATTCCCTGACCTGATAATCTTTCTGAAAAACTGCAAAAGCGTTTTCAATTTCTCCTAATTGCGCATTTTTCATTAACCTAAAAGGAAATACTACTCCTAAGTCATTTATATCATGGTTCTCTATAATCTTTTTTAATAAAAAGACATCTTTATAATTGGCTGTATTTTCGATAATGGCAATCGTTTTATTTTTTGAGATTAACTCTTTGTCTTTTACCAGAATTGCTTCAATACGACCCGAGGATTTAGAAACAATTTTTTCGGGTGGAATAGTAGTTGTAATTACTATTTCAGAAGTTATTATGTCAGGATATTTTACAAACCAAGACACAAAAAAAAGCACTAAAATAATTACAAATATCAAGACAGTTCCCCAGCGAATCATCCAGTGAGGTACTTTACTCAGAATATCCTGTACTTCTTCGCTTCTTAATTCAAGTATTACATTACTATCTGTCATAATTAATTTGCTAACTGTAATTGATTGCGTACTAAATCAAAATAACTTCCCCTATACTGTACTAGCTCTTTATGGTTTCCAACTTCTATAATTTTTCCTTTATCCAAAACCACAATTTGATCGGCATTCATGACAGTACTTAATCGATGCGCTATCACAATTACTGTTTTATTTTTAAAGAAAATATCAAGTTTTTGCATAATTGCTTTTTCATTATTACTATCCAGTGCAGATGTTGCTTCATCAAAAAACAATATTTCAGGATTTTTGTAAACAGCTCTTGCGATCAATAATCTTTGTTTCTGTCCTGTACTCATCCCTAAACCTTCCGTACCAATTTTCGTATTATATCCAAGAGGCAATTCACCGATATATTCTTTAATATTAGCGACATCAGCGGCATAAATCAGCTTTTCTCTGTCCACTTTATCCACTCCAATGGCAATATTGTTAGCAATAGTATCGCTAAAAATAAATCCTTCTTGCATTACAGCTCCAATATTACCACGCCATGCTTTTTGCGAAATATCTTTAAGAGCAGAACTCCCAATATTTACCTCTCCTTTCTCAGGTTCATAAAATTTAAGTAATAATTTCATTAAAGTGGTCTTCCCGCTTCCGCTGGTACCTACTATTGCTGTTACTTTATTAGCCGGAATAATAAGATTAAGATTTTCCAGAACTGAAATATCAGAACCGATATAGCGAAACGAAAGATTTTTTATTTCGATATCCACATTATACGGAACATCATTGGTTTGATTAGCCTCTTGCTGCGTTTCGTCCTCTTTACTATGAATTTCAGATAATCTCGACAATGATATTTTAGCATCTTGCAATTCCCGAACAAAATTAATAAGCTGCATAATAGGTCCGTTTAAACTTCCAACAATCGAACTTATGGCCAACATCATTCCTAATGTAATTTCTCCATCAATAACCAATTTAGCTGAAAGAAACAGGATCAAAATATTCTTTAATTCATTGATAAAAGAAGAACCTATCATTTGAGTTTGCTCTAAAATCAGCCCTTTTATTGAAACTCTAAACAATCTTGCCTGTACATACTCCCATCCCCAACGTTTTTGTTTTTCGGCATTGTGAAGTTTGATTTCCTGCATTCCGTTAATAAGTTCCATTACTTTACTTTGTTCATTTGAAACCTCAGCAAAACGTTTGTAATCTATAACCTCTCTCCTTTTGAGAAAAAGTGTAATCCACCCAAAATAAAGAATGCTTCCTGCAAAAAACACCAAAAAAATCTGACTGTTAAAATGCAGCAGAACACCTCCCATGACAATTATATTAAGTGCCGAGAACAAAACGTTAAGCGATGATGATGTTAATATTTGTTCTATTCTTTTATGATCGTTAATACGCTGCATAATGTCTCCTGTCATTCGAACATCAAAAAACGAAATGGGTAAATTCATTAATTTGATAAAAAAATCTGAAATAAGCGATACGTTTATTCTGGTCGAAAGATGCAATAAGATCCAGCTTCGTATCAACTCTAAACTCATTCTTCCTGCAAACACAAACAATTGCGCGAAAAGAATCAGATAAATAAAATGAATATTTTGATTTTGAATTCCAACATCAACAATACTTTGGGTTAAAAACGGAAAAATAAGCTGTAATAAACTACTCGCTAAAAGTCCTATTATTAACTGCACCAGAAAAGATTTATATCGTAGAACATACTGAGCCAGCATTTCAAAACCTAATGCTTTACTATCTGTTGTATTGAATTCAGATTGAAAGAACTTAGGAGTAGGTTCCATCAATAACACAATCCCTTCCTCAGTCGTTTCATCTGAATTATTCCCAATCCAAAATTTAAGAAAATCCTGTTTATTATATTCAATTAATCCAAAAGCCGGATCTGAGATGTAATAAATACCTCTTTTAACCTTATATAGAACGACATAATGATTCTTATTCCAATGCAAAATGCAAGGCAGAGGAACCTCTTCTAGTCTGTCAAGACTAATTTTTGCACTCAAATTTCTGAAACCTACTTTATCAGCAGCGTCACTCAAAAAAAGCAAATTACTTCCTTCTCGAGTTGTCTGGCTAAAATCTCTTAGTTTCTGAATATGAATCGTTTTGTCATAATGTTTTGCAATAATTTTTAAACATGTTGGACCACAATCTTTATTATCGGCTTGTACGTAATTAGGAAAACTCATTTTAAATATTAATTCCTTTCGCTTTACAAGTTTTATAATATTTCAATAGAAAATCATATACTACGACTTCGTGTAGTCTGTTTTTTGATTTAAAAAGTCTAACCATCGACATATGTATATAACTGCTCACCAAAGAATTAAAATTGACTTGTAATTTCCCCTCTTCTTTTAGCTGTAAAATAAAAGCTGTAAGATGGCTGGTTCTTGCATTAAAATTTTCAAAAAAGGTATAAAAGTATACTTCTCTTTCTGTTTTAGGTTGCATTAAATTATCAATTTCGGTTCTGAAATTACGATACTTATTATCTAATTGTTTGGTTAAAAATTTATCCATATTTATTTCAGAAGCAAATCCATTACGAAGATTTACCATAAATTGTAATTTATCTTCCATTGTATATTTAAAACCGGATAGGATATTGTTAATTAACACTAGTCCTATTTGCCATCTTAAATTTTCATCCTCTTCAATAACATTTTCAAGCAAATCAATAATCAAATTACTATCATGAAAAAAAAAGTCTTCGGCTATTTCTATAGTGTTTTCTCCATATCTTTCTAGTTCTCTCTGATATGTATCCAACTGGATTTTCCATACTAAATCATCTTCTTTTAATTTACTTAATTGTGCGGAGAACTTTTCTAAAACAATGTGAATATTCGTAATCTCTTTTAAATGTAACCTCAGTCGAATATGTGGTTGCGGATCACTATATCTGATAAAAAACCATTTATCAATAATGTCTTTTACTAATAATGAATTTACAGCTGGCTTAATAATTTCTTTAAGCATTGATTCTGTAATTTTCGAACCGCAATAAATTTTATAGTATACCCAACTTTCACCTACAATAAAATCTCTTTTTATTAAATTATTTTCCATTTGGGGTTAAGATTTGTAAAAGGATAAAATCAATTGGTTCGCAAAATGTTTCTTCGAATCTACATTTTGTACTACTCCTGAATTTGAATACAAGAATTCTTTAAGTTGAAATATTGGCATTTTTTTTACTGTTGTCAAGAACATTCTTATTGTAGATAAATTTTCCATATTAATAAGCAACTCATGATCAGATTGAATTAAGAGTACAAATTGAGGCATAGCAGTCTGTTTTCTTAAAGTCCTCACTTCTTCTAATAAGTCATCGTCTTTATCAAATACCTTATACAATAATGAAATAGCCTCTATTTTAACATTCCAAACTGCTTCTGCTAAAATTAAATCTTTGTACTCAATTCGGGGAATAAACTTATATTCACTACTATGTGGTCCTCTGTAAATGCTTATACTTGGCCTTTTATTCTGGGTTTGCATCTCAGCTAAAAATTGATAAATAGGCAGTGAATTGTCAACATAATTGTGTGCATTAGTCAATCGAGGCTCAATTTGTTTATTGAGCTTTTTTGATCGTAAAAAAATTGTATCAGACTTTACTGAAATCATCAAATCATTTATTTTGATTTGATTTGCAGAAGGCAATACTGATTTAGCTAAATATGGTATTTCAAACTCTCTGAGTCTTGGTCGCATCACTACATTACCAATTCTTGATTCCGGTAAATGTATTATTTCGGCTACTATTTTACCTTTATTGGTAGTAGCCTCATGAGCAACAATTTTATTGACATAATTTTCTATAGCAATATCTGCATGGCAAAATCTCGCTAGCAGATTTGCAGCACTTGAGTCTCCACACCCCCCTAATACTATTTTTTCCTGTCCATCTATAACGAGAAGTTCCGTCCAACAGGAAAAAGTATCTGGAATGTCATCCCAATTCTCCTCAAAACTAGCAACTTCATCATCTTCAAAAACTATTGAATACGCTTTATTGGCATAAGATTCAATTAACTTTTCCTGAAAAATAGTATTAAACAAAGACCACTTTATTTCTTTTTGCTCGTTATTTATACCTTTTGGAGCAATACGCAAATCATCAATTAACGGATTAATATCCGGAGAATTTTGATTTTGTTTGTAACCAATCCCCGATTCAACATCCAAAACCTTTTCTAAGGCTACCTCTCTCTCTTCGTATCTTTCAATAAAACTCTCTTTAAATTTTTTTAAACTAGTTTCTTTGGGAACAGGGGTAATTTTGTTTAGAAAAGACATTCCCTCTTTTATTTTGACAACAAATGAATCTGATAAATTATTTACAGGTGTTGTTACAATTAGATCCGTTTGAAAAAGATATTTTATATCAAAATCCGTTTCTAATCCTTCTAGAATAGTACTGATTTCGATGTAAGAAGATGGCGGATTTCCAATAGTGGTATCTATTAGTGCCAATTTCTCTTTTACACTTTTTAATATTTTTATTTCATTCCCGGTATCATTGATTTTAGATAAAACTGACAGGATATAATCTAAAAAATCTGTACCGGAAACGGACGGTTCCAGTTCGCTTATAAAAATCTGACTGTCAATTAAATCATCTACAAATTCCTTAACAACTTCAAAAGAATTGTCCTCGTCAATCAACAGGTTGATTAAATCGTTGTACAAAATTCCATTTTCTCCATGTTTTAATGCTTCTTCAAGATAAATAGAATCATCTACTCCAATAATATGATGGTTTCTTAAACTATTTACATATTCATATTCAACATATCTGACCTGATTATTCAGTTTATAAATACTTGAATTAGGGTAAAACAGTAACTGCTCCTTAATTTTTGTGTTCTTTGATAGATTTTGAGACAATGAAACCAAATAGTTCATGTCAAGACGTGTATGTCTTTTATGTGATTTTAGATCAGCCAGTTCAATTTGTGTATTCGTACTGATTTTACCAACAGAACAACCTGCAAACAACCCGAATGGTGTGCTTCTTGAGGACATTCTTGCCACATATTTTAGCAAAGAATTTCTTAATCGATCTATTTTCTTTTCGTCAATCATTTTTCCACTTACCCATTTTTCCAATTCATTATAAAGAATAGGGCTGGCTAAGAATAATGCCTCTTTAATAACTGAATATTCAAATGTTTTTTTCAAGTTTTCATCAGAAACTATACGGTCTGCTGTTAGATCTTTGTAAAAATCAACACAAAGCAAAGGCGTTCGCAAAATATAATTCTCAAAAGCCTCATATGCTGTTTTTTTTATCATATGTCGTAGTTTTTTAAATTCGAAGTGACATCAAGAAGAAAAAAATTATCCCAGCCATAATCTTGCGGTCCCAGTAAATAATCTAATAGAACCATCCCTACTCCAATAGTCCCGTCCAGCATTCCAACAGCCTCTTTAAATCCCTCAATAGAAAATTTAGGAAATCCTTCATGCTTTTCTCCAAAATCTAAAATATTTGAGATATACTTTTCGTATTCTTTATAAAACAAATCATCTCCTGTTATGGCAAACCATTTCTTGTGTATATAGGCTACACTGGCTAAACCATGACAAAATCCTGAGTCATAAGAGGAATACGGAAAAATTCGATCTAAAGAATTCCTGTTCACATTTCTGTAAGCCAGACTGATTGCTTTTTCTTTTAAACTATTATCCTGCAAAATAACAGAAGCTTTATATAAACCCAGAGAAATGCTTTGATCTCCATAACACCAACCTAATGCAATGTCATATTGGGCAGTAATTTGATTTACAGCTATGCTTGGGAAAGTTGCAAACGTATTTTGATCTGTGCTTTCAAACTTCAACAAACAAGAAACAGATCTCTTCAACACCTCTTTTATCAAATCATTTTCAGGATATATTTCAAGAAATTTAGAGAAGATAATTATGTAAGCTGTATGTCCGTGAGCCAAACCACAATTTGTTTTGTGCATCAAATCGTCAACGACTACCTCATTTTCTACTTTGGAAGCATTTGTAATATCTTCATTCACAATATTTGCTAAACGCTCAAACAATTTGACAACACTTTCTTTAAAGATTGGATCTGAATTATATGGTAGCCGCTCTAACAAATAAAATGCGGTACCGAAACTTCCATGCAAAAAATCAACATCATCTATTGTTTTGGTATTGCTAAGCGTGATTTCAGATATTAACTCATCAATATCCAGAAGAGCTTCTTTTAAATCTTCTGTCGCCTCTTTATCTAAAATCTCTTTTCTTAAAATGTAATCAAACATTTTTGCAAGTCCAGCCAAACCACTGCAATAATTAGGATGTACTTCTGTTTCATTGAGCTGATTTATGAACTTATTTAATGATACATGTATTTCCTCAATAATTTTAGGGTCGTTAGTACACTTGTATTTTAAATATTTAAGTACCGGTAATGCTCCTATTCCCGTAAATAGCGAAAGATCTTCACTATTTTTTTTATCATCTTCTATATTTTCTATAATGCCATTTACTGCATTAAAAACTTTTCCAACCATAATTCTCTATCTTTTTTCAATTTAAATGAGCAGTTTACCTCTTTTTAGTATTTTTAATTCAGTACTGCAGCATTATGATGTGCAAACAACAGTTTTCCATACTATTTTTGCCAAGGAAGTATATTGCTCAAAATTCTTTTTTGAACAACAAAACGTTATAAATAAGCTGATTTGTATTTTATGAATTTATCCGGCTAATCCTTAATTAGCGCTATTCCTTTAAGAAGAACTTCGTCTAAACCAGCCTGAATTCCTTTTACAGTAGGGTTGACTTCCATATCTATCTTCACCCCTTTTCTTTGTGTTTCTGTTCCGTCTGGATAAAAAATACCGGTTCCTGTCAGCAACGATTTCGTACCCAGAAAGTATATATCAAATACATTTCCATCAGCTCCTGCGGTTTGGCTTCCTACTGTAATAACATTATCGCCCGTTTGCAATAACATTGTACTATATTCAGCTCTACTCTGTGTATTTTCATCAACTAACAAAACAACTTTCCCTTTAAAATACTTTTTTGAAGGTTTGATTTCATTTCTTTTTCGATATTGAAATCTCCCTGGGAAAGACAAATCAGGCTCTACAATACTAACAAACTCTTTATTTTCTTTTATAAATCTTCTTGCCAAACTATAAGGAATAAACCTCGGATAATTCCGAATATCAATAATTAATCCTTTCAAATTTTGGAATTGATCCATCATTTTATCAACATCCTTCATTTCTAGATGTGCCATATCAATGAATCCAATGCTATCTTGTAAAATTTTATATTTTGTTTTCTGTACTGTATTTAAATAAACTAAATCATAAGGATATCTGTTTACCTTTTTTTGCAGTTCATGAAAATTTCTCGACAATAGTATCTCAACATTATTGTTAGTACCATTTGCTAAATACATATAAGTAGACCTAAGTTTACCTTTACTGTTAGATCCATTTAGATACTTCAATTTATTTTTTATGATCGTTGAGATATCTTCTCCATTTATTTTTTCAATAATATCTCCAATTTTTAAATCATTAATTTTTGATAACGAATCATTCGGGAGACTTGTTACAATTGCTTTCCCTTCAATTATCTTTACTTCTGCTGGAAAAAAAAACGTCCCAAAAAAGTTCACGGTATTATTTGTTTTATAATAAGCATGTCCATCATCTGTTTTTACCGCAGTCTCTAACATTGCAAGATCATAATCTAATTCATTCTTTGCTGAAATAAATTTGCCTATCATTTCAGGCAATACTTCATCCCATTTTTGATCTGTTTTGTATTTGTAAGGAAAAAAATACTCTACTGCATTCCAGAACCTGGAAAGACCTAAAACTCTCATCGATATATCAGGGTACAGTTCCTTTTTATGTTCGATTTCATTAATCATCAAAACATTACCAGTTCCTTCTTTATCTACATAAAAAGGCTTCCCCTGATATCGATTTTCTTTAATAAATTTTAATTTTTCTGCGACGGCCAAGCCAAAATATTCTTTATTCTCAAGCCATTCGAGATTCAAATTTTGAGTAAAATATTTTGATTCATCTGTCATCTTGGAAATGTTCGTCTTTTTCACATCTCCAAGGCTATTAATCCAATTCAGATAAACAGCTCCTCTTTCTTCTTTGTTATTGGCTTTTTGTATTAAAGGTAATTGTACTAAAAATTGTTCGTCCCAATTAAACTTACCACTGGCTACATTGGGGTGATAGTATTTTAAAAAACCCCAAACTTTAACAAAAAAAGCTTCATTTTGAAATGAAATTGATTCTATTTCGGTTGTATTTTTCTGACCAAATAAATTATTGATAAATAAAAAACAACAGATAATTATTATTTTGATACGCATACTTTCTTATTTTATAAACTAACTCGTTGAGTACAAAAAAGTGTAAGCTAATGCTACTAATTGCCTCATGTAATTTTTACCTTAAAATTTTATCCCGCATAGAAAAACATTTCCTAAAACTTCATCAAATTGGTCTTTTATTCCTTTTTTATACTTAAAAATGTTCTAATCGATGGTATTAATAAGTACGTCCTACAGATTAAACTACGAAAACATCCTGATTAAAAACCGGGGCTTACCGGCACAGTCGTATTACAAACTCTATCAGCAGGCAATGTAGACGGGCATCCTACATTTGTTGGACCACTACCTGTACACCAGCAACAGGTAAAGTTTTTTTGTGTACTTTCACCTGTACCACCTCCGTTGACTGACATCGCCTGATTGTCTGATAAACGTGCAATTTTTATTTTATTTAATTTCATATTCTATTATTTAAAAGTATGTAGTACTAAATCTTTAATTCAACTATTTTTATCTTTTGATTTGTTGTAACACAAATTAAGCTAACAATTAAAATAGGGTTAATTTCTAACCCTATTCATCAAAATATTAAAAACCAGGACTCACAGGCTTCGTTCCATTACAGGCCGGATCACTCTGATTACTTGCTGTAGGGCAGTGAAAAGAAGTCTCGCCGCTAGAACACCAACAACATGTAAAATTTTTCTGTGTACTCTCTCCTGTACCTCCACCATTAATGGATTTTGCCTGACTATCTGATAAACGGGCAATTTTGATTTTGTTTAATTTCATTTTTTAAAAATTTAAATTGTTTAATTAAGCTTTTCAAATATTATAAATTCTTTAAATCACGTGCACTTGATTTTAAATTCATTTTATTAAAAAGTTTTATAAACTTAAAGGCTTTTTAGAAAGACTCTTATGCAGATTTATGCGAATTTTATGCGTTTTATTTTAATTCATATCTGCATTCAATAAAACTGTGTTCGAACACATTTTTTACTAATTTCCTTGCAAAACAAAAAAAGTATCAGTATTTTCGTCTCTATTCTAATGCTAACCAAACGTATTTTCAATCAAAAAAATAAAAGAATACTTACTCGAAAACACCAAAACCAATGAAAAAAAAATTGCTCCAAACAAGATTAAACAAGGGGATCTCACAAGAAGAATTAGCAGATTTACTAGGGATGTCACAACCCAACTATTCCAGAAGGGAAAAAGGACTAAAAAACATATCTGAAAATGAATGGCTTAAGATAGCAAAACACTTAAATGTAAAAAAAGAAGAAATTTACGAAATTGATACTCCTCTAACTAATCAAGTAGACTATTCCATTAAAGAGGAAACTTTTACAATTCCTAAATTCATCATCGAACATATAGAATTATTGAAAGAAAAAAACAAAGAATTAAAAGAGAAATTAAAAAAGTATGAAAATTAAGTACTTTATAGCACAGAAAAAAGTAAAGTGCAAGTTTTAAAATTATATATCCTTATTAATTAATTTCAAAAAATCCCTTTTTATATCCTTTAAAAAATAATTAACCTATTTCCTTTTCGTCAGACATAAGAATCTAAAACATCTCTTTCTGCCATTTTTATCCAAAAGATTATTCTGAAAATCTTTCAGGGCGACACTACTATCTTCTTATTTTTGAACTTTGTATGAACTAAAGCCGATTTCTGTTTTTCTAAATTTTAGCAGTCAAAAAAATGTACTCTTCTACGATCGCTTTTAAACTCCATAACTAATTATTTGCTGTCGTCTGTCAAAAATATGTTGAGCAAGAAATTACCAACCGAAAAAACAAATTTACTTTAATTCCTATTCGCACTATTAATTTACAAATCTAATAATCACTTCAAATTGTTACAATCAAAAATGATCCTTAAAATATACTTTTATAATAATTTCAAAGAGCTTATTTTAATCTTTAGTAGATGCTGGTAGCTTTATATAATTAGCAATTTTTGCTACACGAAATCTATTTTCTTTTAGAAGGTTATTATCATTTTATCATTAGTATAAATACAAAAATTTAGCATATTCTTATTTATAGAAATCAAATAATTACTATTCGTTAAAAACAAAATATTTAGTCAAAGATTCCTATTAAATACAAAAACTCCTTGTTTTATACAATATTTTAAAAAAGTCTAATCTTTTTATATCTAAAAACGCATTTTTGATATTTTCATGTGCTCGAGAACACGAATTTTGTGTGTTCGAGCACATTTTTCACATTTTTTCTTGTTTAATAAAAATATAATCGATAGTTTCGTCGAATAATTAAAATTTAGTGGTCTTTTTTTAGTTCAATTTCACTCTTTTTTTTGTGAATTAAAACGATCCTAATGACCTTATTAAAAACTAAATTTTGACTGTAAAAAAGAAAAACCTACTAAACAAAAGATTCAATTTATTAATCAAAACCAAACCAGAGTATGAAAAAAGTATTTGCAAAAAAACCTGGAAATTCAGGTCTGCATAGTGTACTTGAAAAAAGCTTAAAAGCGACTTTAGTTTCACTTTTGTCATTAAGCTTTCAGACAGCCGATGCTGCTGCTCCTGCTAATGAAAAAGCTTTGAACAAAATCAGTTTATTAGCATTCCAAAAAATAGTAAAAGGAAAAGTTGTAGACGAAAAAGGGGTTCCAATCCCCGGCGTAAATGTTATTATAAAAGGGTCCAAAACAGGTGTTCAGACTGATATGGACGGTAGTTTTGCTATAGATGTGCCAAATGCTTCTACAATATTAGTATTCTCTTTTCTGGGAATGCAGGAAATAGAAGCCCCTGCTGGAAACGGTGGTCTGAAAATTACAATGAAAGAAGCCGGACAACAAATGGACGAAGTAGTTGTTGTTGGATACAGCAAAATTAAGAAAGAGAGTTTAACCGGAGCTTTACAAACGCTGAACAGTAAAAAGCTTATTGACGCTACAACTCCATCTGTAGAAAACTTACTAGCCGGTAAAGCGACAGGGGTATATGTAAGCTCGGGATCCGGTCAGCCTGGTGATGTTGGAAAAATAGTTATTCGTGGTAAAACAACTGTTAACGGTAGTACAGATCCTTTATGGGTTATTGATGGTGTTATTGTGGGTAGCAACTCAGGAAATATGAACCCGGCCGATATTGAAACTTTAACGGTTCTTAAAGATGCGGCATCTACAGCTATGTATGGTTCACAAGGAGCAAATGGTGTTATTGTTGTTACTACAAAAAGTGGAAAAAATGGCAAAGCATCCATTAATGCCTCTATCAAAACTGCCGCGACTAGTGTAAATAATGGTAATTTTAGCGTCATGAATGGGCAGGAATTATATGATTTGTATGATTCTTTTGCAAACAAACAGGATTTTAGCAATGCGTGGTGGTGGAAACCAGAATTGCGAAACAAAAATTATGATTGGTGGAAAAATGCAACACGAACTGGTCTTGCAAGAGATTTTAACTTATCTGTAAATGGTGGAAGTGACATCTTTAAAAGTTATGTTTCTCTTGGTATCTACGATGAAACAGGAGCTATAAAAGGATACGACTATACACGTTACAACTTACTTCTCAAGTTTAGCTACAAAGTAAACAGCTGGCTGACCATACGCCCTCAGGTAAATGTTACACGTACAGGAACAGAAGATAAACAACATGATGTAGGCGCTATGTATCGCAATATGCCATGGGACAGTCCTTATTTAGAAGATGGAACTTTGGTAGGAAACCAACCAAATCCAACTTGGGTTAATACGACCGGATCTAACTATTTGTATGATTTACAATGGAATTACGGAGAATCAAAAAGCTACAATGTACGAAGTAACTTAGACTTTGATATCAAATTTACGCCATGGTTAACTTTTACCTCTACAAATAACTACATTTTTTCAAATAAAGATTCCATGTACTATACTGACCCCAGATCCTCAGGAGGATTATCTGTAAAAGGAAGAGTTCAGAATAATCACGACGGTTATACCCGTTTCTTTAGCAACCAATTATTAACATTCAACAAGTCCTTCGGAGCACATGCTATAAATGCAGTTGCAGCTTACGAATGGAATGAATATGACGCAAAAGAATCAGAAGGAATTGCCACAGGTATTGCACCCGGGTTTGTAATTCCCGATGTGGCTGCCATTCCTGAAAAAGTAGGCGGTACCAGAAGACAATCTGCAATACAATCGATGTTAGCAAACATTAACTATACCTACGATGACCGATATATGGCGCAATTCTCATTACGTCGAGACGGAGCTTCCAATTTTGGAGAAAACGCTAGGTACGGTAACTTCTTTTCGATCAGTGGTGGTTGGAACATTCACAAAGAAAACTTCTTCCATGCTGATTATGTTACGAACTTAAAACTTAGAGCCAGTTACGGATCGGGAGGAAACAGACCTAACAGTCTATACCCCCACTTGCCTTTATACGCATTAGCATCATCAACAAAATCATATAGTTATAATGGTAATTCCGGAGCATTAATTTCTCAAATTGGAAACCCTGATTTAAGTTGGGAAAAAACATATACAACCGGTATTGGTTTGGATGTCAGTTTCTTTAAAAGAATTAATTTGACATTAGATTATTATGACAAAGACACTTCGGGTTTATTATACCAGGTCCCTTTGCCGGGAGTAATCGGAGTGACCAGTATCTGGAGAAATGTCGGAGCGGTAAACAACCGAGGATTCGAAGCCTCTATTAATGCCGATATTGTTAAAACTGAAAATTGGAGATGGAATGTTGACTTTAATATCGGTACAAACAAAAACAAAGTAACAAGCCTTTACGGAACAAGAAAAGAAATTATTGTTGGTGACGGAACTGGTATTGCAGGTTCAGCAGATAAACTATTAAAACCAGGAATCGATGTTGACACTTGGTACCTTACGGAATGGGCCGGTGTAGATCCTGAAAATGGAAAACCACAATGGTTTAAAACGGATGCCACAACAGGAGAACGTGTTAAAACCTATAGCTATTCAGAAGCTTCAAAAAATCGTGTTGCTATTGACGCTTACACACCATCGTATTTTGGAGGATTTTCGACTACTTTAAATTATAAAAATTTCGACTTTGGAGCAACATTCAGTTATTCAGTAGGTGGTAAAATTTACAATTATGCACGTGCAGAATTTGATTCAGATGGAGCTTATACAGACCGTAATCAAATGAACCTTCAAAAAGGATGGAGCCGTTGGGAAAAACCGGGCGATATTGCCACACACCCGCAAGCCATATACAATAATCCTAGTAACTCGAATAAAGCCTCGTCGCGTTTCTTAGAAGACGGATCATATTTAAAAATGAGAAGCATTTCATTTGGATATAATCTAAACATTGAGCGTTTGAACATATCAAACCTTAGAATATTTGTAGCTGGCGAAAACTTGTTTACGATAACTGATTTCTCAGGTGTTGATCCAGAGATACCACCATCTGAACGAAATGGCGTAAGATCAATAACTGGAGTTGCAACCTCGGTATACCCTCAAACCCGCAGATTTGTATTAGGCCTTAATCTTTCTCTTTAAAAACAAAATCATGAAAAATATATTCATACTATTTATTGCGCTTAGTTTTCTATCTTCATGTGAACTGGAGCGAGAACCATTTAATGCTTACACAAAAGATAAAATTCTACAAGATAAAGAAGCTGCCGTAGATGTACTTCTTAACGGGTGTTATGCACAACTTAGAGACTGGTCGGATGTTATGCACCGCGTGGGAGAATATCCGGGAGACAACATCATGATCAGAGGAACCTCTACTGATTCCTTCTACTCTTTTATATCCTATCAACATATTCCGAATAATGACAGGTTGGCTACTTTCTGGAACAATAGTTACAAAATTATCTCACAGTCAAGTGATTTAATGAAAATGATTGCTGAAGGAGAAAACCCCGTATTAGATCAAAAATTAGGAGAAGCCTATTATTTAAGAGGAATGCTTTATTTTTATTTAGGCAAAACATATGGCAGACCTTATGCACAATCTCCGGAAACTAATTTGGGCGTACCAATTGTAAATGGATTACCGGAAGACATCGCTAACATAAGCCTACCAGACAGAGCTACCGTAAAAGCAACCTATGAGCAGGCCATTAGCGATCTTAAAAAAGGAGAAGCTTTAATGAGCGAAAACAGAACTGCAGCGTATGCAACCAAAGAAGCGGCACAAGCAATGCTTTCAAGAGTATATTTATATATGAGTGGAACTTACGAAACACCAAATCAAGAATACGCTACTTTATCTATTGATTATGCTAAAAAAGTTATTTTGAGTGGTCGCTATAATTTACTTAGCAGAGCCGATTTTATGAAATATAATACTTTTGCACCAGATGCAAGCGGACAAACCGAAACGATCTTTGCCGTTAAACGTGTAGCATCTGAGTTCTCAGGTTATGATCACTATTATGGTATTGGCGGTATGTATGCAAATCTTCAGGGTCAAGGCTGGGGAGAAATGTACGCTAGTGCAGAATATCTTGATTTATTGCGAAAATCAGGGCTGAAAAAAGATGCAAGATGGGCATTTATTGAACCTCAATATGCTTTAGATGCTTCTAATAATAAAACAGTAGCTTTCCGCTTTATAACTGATGCATTTAATGCAGCGGGGACACAAACTGGATTCAACTATATCCAACAACCTCTTAAAACTAAAACTGACGGTTCTTATTATATTACTATAGCAAACGTAGATTACAATCTTACTGTCGTAAATGCTGCCGAAAATAACTATTCAATTTCGTATGCAGGTAAAACTTATGTAGGCGAAAAAGATTATATGATGCTATTAAATCGTGTATATCCTATGTTCTACATTACAAAATGTTCGTTACAGGATAATGATTCACACTTGCACTCGCCTATTATTTCGAGATTGGCAGAAATGTATCTGAACATGGCTGAAGCTTATGCTAAAAAAGGAGATTATGGAAATGCTTTGACTAATTTAAATGTCATCCGTGAAAGAGCAATTGTTGGAGGCGGATATACTTCATTAAACAGTACTAATGCTGCGCAACTCATCGATGAAGAACGTCAATTAGAGTTAGCTTTTGAAGCACAACGTGGTTATGATGTTTACAGAAACGGACAAACCATGACACGTCGCTATCCTGGTCCTCATCTGCCATTAATAGATGTACCTGCAACTAGTCTTCGTGTAGTACAATATATTCCACAATCAGAAATAAACGCATATCCGGGGACTTTAACCCAGAATCCGTAATCATTTTAAATATTTGTTTTTTGTTTGTTTATTACCTCTCTAATTAAAAAAGATTAGAGAGGTTGTTTTAAAAATAGTTGAATAAATTCTAATCCAATAACCTCAAATTATGAAAAATATATTTTACTTGTTTTTTGCAGCTTCTTTAGTATCATTTTCATGCGCCAGCAATAATAATGATGATACCCAGCAGGATACACCACCGAAAAATGAAACAATTCAAAACCCAAAAACAACAATTTCTCTGCCACTCGGAGGAAATGCCTATAGTTCTAAACATTTAGACGGAAACAATACGATTACAGACAATGGAATAGAAAACTGGACTGATTCCAACGAATTTTTTACTGCTTATTTTAAAATTTCGACTCCTGGAACATTTCAAATTACTGTTGAAGAATCTGTTGAAGTGAATGGAAAATCAGAAGTAGAATTTTCGATAAACAACGAGTCTAAAAAAGTAAATTTTACCACCACAAAAAAAGCAGTTATCGCAGGAACCTGGACGATTAAACAAGCCGGTTATGTAGCTGTTAAAATAAAAGGAATCAGCAAAACAGGCGATCGTTTTCCGTCTATTAGTCGTTTAACGATTGCCAGTGCTGATTATGATGGTAAAATAGCCTATGTCCCTAATAACGAAGGTAGTTTCTATCACTGGGGAAGACGTGGTCCATCTGTTCACTTAAATTATCAAGTACAGGAAAGCATCAATGCCGAATGGTATTACAACGAATTGACAATCCCTGAAAACGAAGACAAAATCGGTTCTTATTTTATGGCAAATGGTTTTGGTGAAGGTTATTTCGGAATTCAGGTAAACTCATCGACAGAAAGAAGAGTTTTATTCTCTGTATGGAGTCCGTTTACTACTGATGATCCAAACAGTATTCCTGATTCTCATAAAATTAAAATGTTGAAAAAAGGAGAAAATGTATATACAGGCGAATTCGGAAATGAAGGTTCAGGCGGACAGAGTTATCTAAAATACAACTGGAAAGCCGGTACAACCTACAAGTTTTTACTACGCGGACTTCCAGCCGGAAATAATACCACTACGTACACTGCTTATTTCTTCGCTCCTGAAGTAAACAAATGGTTGTTAATTGCGAGTTTTAATCGCCCTGAAACCAATACTTATTTAAAAAGATTTCATTCTTTCTTAGAAAATTTCGTTCCGGAACAAGGAGATTTCTCGCGTAAAGTGTTATTCAACAATCAATGGATTTGCGATGATAAAGGTGCTTGGTCAGAAATTAATACCGCTCGATTTACAAACGACAATACGGGTGCAAAAGAATACAGAATGGATTTTGCCGGTGGTGCAGAAAATGGTTCTTTTTTCCTGAAAAATGGTGGTTTTTTTAATGATTTTACAACTCCAAAAACTACATTTACAAGACCATTAACGAATAAAAAACCGGAAATAAATTTCACTACTTTACCGTAGATAATCTTTAATAAAAACAAAAACTACTTATATTATCGATAATCGATCTAGTAGATTATCAAATCATTTAAAATCAAATTAATTATGAAAACTAGTAATTTAAAATTCATTTTAACCGTTTGCATTTTGTTTTGTGGAGCAATTGTATCGGCGCAAATGATCAAAACCAAAACCCCATCACGCGCAAAAGGTCAAACTGACGTTTTACGTTTGGCAGCAACACCACTACCAACCGTACGTGTTGCCTTTATAGGTCTTGGAATGCGCGGCCCCGGAGCAGTAGAACGCATGACTCATATACCTGGTGTTGAAATTGTCGCTTTATGTGATATGACACAGGAAAATACTTCTAAAGCAAACGAAATCTTAACCAAACAAGGACTTGCAAAAGCACAGGAATTTTATGGTGATGAAAATGCATGGAAAAAAGTTACAGCATTACCAAATGTAGATTTAGTATACATCGCAACAGACTGGAAACACCACGCTATGATTGGTGTTCAGGCTATGAAAGATGGTAAACACGTTGCAATAGAAGTTCCTGGAGCAATGACAATGAAAGAAATCTGGGAACTGATCGATACTTCTGAAAAAACACGTAAACACTGTATGCAGCTTGAAAACTGTGTGTATGATTTCTTTGAACTTACGACATTAAACATGGCACAACAAGGTCTATTTGGAGAAATTCTTCATGCAGAAGGATCTTATATTCATGGTTTACAACCTTTCTGGGGTGAGTATTGGAACAACTGGAGAATGGATTACAATATCAAACATCGTGGTGATATTTATGCTACTCACGGTATGGGACCGGCTTGTCAGGCACTTAATATTCACCGTGGCGATAAAATGAATTTCTTAGTTTCTATGGATACAAAAGCTGTTGGAAACCCGGCTTACATCAAAGAAAAATCTGGAAAGGAAATTAAAGATTTCAGAAATGGAGATCATACAATGACGATGATTCGTACTGAAAACGGAAAAACTATTCAAATTCAACACGACGTTACTTCTCCTCGTCCATACAGCAGAATGTATCAATTGAGCGGAACTAAAGGTTTTGCTAATAAATATCCAATGGAAGGTTATGCTTTAGACGGTAAAGAATTAGGGGATGATGTAAAACCAAATCACGAAAAATTAAGCGCTCACTCTTTTGTTCCTGCAGAAGTTAAAAAAGCGTTGATGGAAAAATACAAACACCCAATTGTAAAAGATATCGAAGAGCAAGCTAAAAAAGTAGGCGGTCACGGCGGAATGGATTTCGTAATGGACTACCGATTGATTTACTGTCTTCAAAAAGGATTGCCATTAGATATGGACGTTTACGATTTAGCAGAATGGTCTTGCTTAGGTCCGTTAACAGAAATTTCTCTTGACAACAATTCAGCTCCTGTAGAAATTCCTGATTTCACACGTGGGGGTTGGAACAAACTACAAAAATTAGAGTTTTCAAATTAAATATTTCTTGGTTAGTTAGTGAGAAAGGGCATCTTAAATCTATTAGATGCCCTTTTTTCAATTTTAATATTTATTATTGTTGCGCTTATTTTACCGCTAAAGGCGCAGAGAAAAAACGTAAGCTCCCCAAAACTTAGTTATGGCTTTGTGAACTTTGCGAAAAAAAACTTAGCGTGAGGTTAGACTTCACAAAGCATGCAAAGGGCACTATTAAAAGAGTTTAAAAAAAATATGCACGCAGATTCGGCGGATTTTAACGGAAGATCACAGAAAAAATCTGCCAAATCTGCCAAATCTGCGTGCAAATCTTATTTCCCTTCAATCAATTTCTCCAACTTTTCCATCATCCCATCTTTTTCCCTCAACATACTTTATAGGGAGCGATCTTTTCATCGTGAAGCTGAATGATCTTTTCGATTGGATAAAAAGTGTAATTTTCGTTTTTCTGATAACTGGGTTATATGGAGTCTCGTAGCATAAGAAAAAAAGCCGTTTTGGGGCTTATTAATGAAAAAAGAGGCTGCTACACTAATGCAACGACCTCTTTTTCTTTATTTTAAAAAACACAAATTACTACTTCCAATTAAAAGTAATTCGTTTTTCAATCTCACTGTTTAAACTCAAAAACACCGGACAAGTCATCGCGGCACGCTCTAAGATTGTTTTGCTTTTTTCGTCTGTTGTACCTTTCATTTCAAAAACAATTTCGATTGCTCCGATGCGTCTTGGTTCAGCGTTCATTATTTTAGTTACTTCGGCTGTAGAATCATTGATATTGATTTCCATATCACGAGCTTTGATTCCCATAATCGTCATCATACAACTTGCTAAAGCGTTTGCTACGGTGTCTGTTGGAGAAAATGCTTCTCCTTTTCCGTTATTATCTATTGGTGCATCTGAAATGATTTCACTTCCGGATTGCACGTGGATTGATTTTGTTCTTAAATCCCCTAAGTAGGTTACTTTTGATGTCATTAATTGGCTACTTTTAAAGTTAAATCTGAATCGTAATATAAAATGTAAACACCTTTGTTTGCGTGTCCGCCATCTTCTTTTTTGTAATATTGAAATTTATTGTCCGCTTGTTCAGTCGTCATTAAATCTGCTGTTTCCTGATAGGTTTTACCCTGAACCAAACGCATCATAGTATCAAAAGTTACATCGAAACCACGAGTCGCATACGTATTTGGATTTATTTTGTTTTTCAATCGATATTCTTTTTTAAAGATTGAAACACCAGGTTCATCACTTTCACGAGTTACTGACGGATACATTAATTTCAATTTTACTAAATTTTCAAAACTAATTTCGTCTGTATCTAAAGTACTGTTTGGTTCTAAAATCACCAATTGCACCTGACAAGTTTTTTGTGCGTCAATCAATGCTTTAATTGTTGCTTTTACCATAGCGGTATTAGCCGTTTCCATTACCACATAATTCATTCGGTTAGGCAATAACAAGCTTTTTAAGTTTGCTGCATCTAAACCTCCGGTCTCTGTTAAAGCAGCAAAAACAACTCCTTTTTGATTTTGCTTAATATAGGTAACAACCGATTCCTTTTTCTTATCTACTACCGCAACAATGTTTCCGTTTTTAGCACGCATATAGTCAAAAACTGCATTTTTAACGACATCGTTTGTTGGAATAGACTGGTACAAATTATCAATTGGATTGGCCGCATCTTTTGATAGTGGAGAAATTACCGGTACATTGTACGAATGCAATGCATTAGCGGTACTTTCTGCATTACCTTGATAAAAAGGTCCTACCACTGCATCGGCATCCTGCAATTTATTCTGTGCGATTAAACTCAATACATTGGAAGTACTTTTTGTTTCTTGCGAATCGTAAATCGACACATCAATTGGTAATTTTAAGGTCTTCGCCGAGTCAATTGCCATCATCGCTCCTGAATAAAAATCAAGAGTCATGTTCAAAAATTTATCGCTTTTAATTCTATTTGCAGTACTTACGGTATCAGTCTGCATTTTTGCCAAATTAAAAGGCATTAATAAAACTAATTTTTTACGCTCACCTTGTCCTCTTTTTTTAGTCAACTCAACTATTTCAGGATTCGCAGAAGTCGTTTCCGATTTTACTTTTTCAACAATTTTTATTGCTCCTGAACCGGAATTATCAACTGGCTTTTCTACTGCTTTTTCAGTTGGTTGGTGCTGAACAATAATTGGAGTTGGTGCAAGGAATCCAGATGGCACTTTTAAAACCATTCCTTCTTTCACTCCTTCAGAAAGAGAAGGGTTCAATTCTGTTAATTCTGCCTGAGTTAATTGAAATGTTCTTGACAAACTATAAAGTGTTTCTTTTGGTTTCACTTGATAATCCATATAAGTTGTGCCTTTTTTTGAAGACTCATCAACTTTTTTAGTTTCAACCGGTTTTACAACTTTAGCAACAACCGGGGTAGCCACTTCTGTTTTTGGAGCGGTTCCTTTAATCGTTACTCGGTGTCCAACTTCTAAATTTGCTACAATATCCGGATTACGTTTCTCTAAATCTTCAACCGTTGTATTGTATTGTTTTGCAATAGAATATTTGGTCTCTTTTGGCACAACATCATGATATATGTATTTTTCAGGAGCTGGTGTTTTAGTGGCTTTAGGACTTACTGCGGCAGTAGTTTTAACTGCAGCTCCTTTTGATGGAATAGTAAGCGTCTGACCAATTTGCAAACCATTAGTCACTAAAAATGGATTGGCGGCTTTTAATGCTTCATCCGAAATACCGTATTTTTTTTCGATCCCAAAAAGTGTTTCTTTAGGCTGTACTTCATGCACAATTGTTTTTCCTGATGTATTTGGCTTCGTTGAAGTTACTTCCGTTTTAGCAGGTGTTGATTTATCTCCTTTAGTCGGAATTAACAGTACGGTCTTAGGAGCTAAAGCTTTTCTGGCATCCGGATTTAACTGATAAATATCGTAAGGAGTTACCTTAAATTTTTGAGCAATCTGATTAATTGTTTCTCCGCTCGAAACTGTATATTTCACTACCTTTTCCTGAGAAAAAGCAGAACAGGTTACTAAAAAAACGAGAGACAATAATGTAAAATAATATTTCATAATGGGGCTTAAAACAATTTAATTTTTAATTCAAAAAACAAGATACTAATTTTTGCTTAAAGCAGGATTCGCACGGCTTGTTTTTTTTTGATTATTGTCTTCAGTCCATTCCGATCTTAACAATAATCCTTTACTTATATAACTCCTGTTCTTCCTTTTTCTTGCATTTATTCGCATAAAAATTCATCCGTATTTTTGATATACGTACCGGAGTTAAGAAAATAAGGCGTTACAAATTGTAACGCCTTACTATAAAAATAATACTATTCCCACTCAATTGTTGCAGGTGGTTTAGAACTTATATCGTATACCACACGATTTACTCCTTTTACTTTATTGATAATATCATTTGATACTTTCATTAAGAAATCATAAGGTAAATGTACCCAGTCGGCAGTCATACCGTCGGTAGATTCTACGGCTCTAAGCGCTACTACTTTTTCGTAAGTACGCTCATCTCCCATTACACCAACACTATTTACAGGAAGCAGGATCGCTCCGGCTTGCCACACTTTGTCGTATAATCCCCAAGATTTTAATCCATCGATGAAAACAGCGTCAACATCTTGTAAAATCTGAACTTTCTCAGGAGTGATATCTCCTAAAATTCTAATGGATAATCCTGGTCCCGGAAAAGGGTGTCTTCCCAATAATTCAGGATCTATTCCTAAAGTAGCTCCAACTCTTCTTACTTCATCTTTGAAAAGCATTCTAAGTGGTTCTACAATTTTCAATTTCATATAGTCCGGTAATCCACCAACATTGTGGTGTGATTTAATTGTAGCCGATGGTCCTTTTACAGAAACCGACTCAATTACGTCAGGGTAAATAGTCCCCTGAGCCAACCATTTTACGTCTTCGATTAAATGTGATTCATCATCAAAAACTTCAATGAATACACGACCAATTGTTTTACGTTTGGTTTCAGGATCACTGATTCCGGCTAATTCGCCAAGAAAACGATCTCCTGCATCTACTCCTTTTACATTCAATCCCATTCCTTTGTATTGATCTAATACATTTTGGAATTCGTTTTTACGAAGTAAACCGTTATTTACGAAAATACAGTACAGGTTTTTACCAATTGCCTGGTGTAATAAAACTGCCGCTACAGTAGAATCTACTCCTCCTGACAATCCTAAAACAACTTTATCATCACCTAATTTCTCTTTTAATTCTGCCACCATTTCTTCTACGAAAGCACCTGGCGTAAAGTTTTGAGGAACTTCAGCAATGTTAACTAAAAAGTTTTCTAACATTTTTGATCCGTCAGTAGAGTGAAAAACCTCCGGATGGTATTGAATCGCGTAAGTTGTCTCGCCTTCAATTTTATAAGCTGCATATTCTACATCATGAGTACTTGCCAATTTTACTGCATTTGTCGGCAAAGCTTTGATACTATCGCTGTGACTCATCCAAACCTGGCTGTTTTCTGAAACGCCGTTAAAGAAAACTTCATTCTCCTTAATATAAGACAAATTAGCTCTACCGTATTCTCTGGTATTAGAAGCAGCTACTTCTCCACCACTAAAATGCGCTAAATATTGTGCTCCGTAACAAACTGCCAACATTGGAAGTTTACCTCGAATTTGAGACAAATCAGGATGTGGAGCATCTTCTGCACGAACAGAAAATGGGCTTCCTCCTAAAATTACAGCTTTATAAGGTGATAAATCACTTGGAAAGTGATTGTAAGGGAAAATTTCGCAGAATATATTTAATTCGCGAACTCTACGCGCAATAAGTTGAGTATATTGCGATCCGAAATCTAAAATAAGTACGTTGTGTTGCATGCGCAAAAATACTTTTTATATTCGAATTTGAAAAATCAGAACAATGAAAAAACTAATATTTTTTTCATTGTTCTGATTTTAGCTACAAAGATTCGAAGTTACAAAGGTTTATAAGGTGTAAAAAAACAAATAGCAACCCGCTTTTCCTTTTATACCTTTTAAATTTTATGTCTTTTTGAAATTATTTTGCAGCTTTTGTAAGAAGCTTTTTCTGTTTTACGATAACAAATTTCGCTTTAAATCCTGTATCCAGGTTGTTCCAATAATCAGATAAGATCAGATTACCTTCGGCATCGTAGATTTCAAATCCACCTGTATTTCCTCCAAGGCTTCCGATATTAAGTGCTTCTAATTCGAAAGTATTAAAACCTTCATTAAAAGTTATTTTAAATTCCTGATAGTCGGACTCTAACACCATTCTCTTTACTACAACATCTTCATTAAAAACTGCTTTTATCATATCACCATCGATTGCTCCGGCATCACGACATTTTATAATAAAATAAGTAGAACTTGTATAAATATCACCAAATTCAAGATTTTTTCTAACTAATGGTCCTCTGCCTTCTTTTAATCCCGCTTCTTTTACGGCCTTATCCAAATCCTTTTCCATTTTCCCAACATAACGATCTCCGGGATTGGCAAAATCAGTTTCGGTTGACATTGTAAAAGTGCTTTTCTGCTCTCCTACTTGAAATTTAGACTTAGGAGTAATACTGGTATTATCAAAAACGTTAGGTGTTTTTATACTTGGAACATCTAAGTTAGTTCCCGCAGGATTTTTGATTTCCGGAGACGGGATCTTTTTAGGTTTCGCACTAAATTTTGGAGCCGGAATCGACTTAAATTTTGTACTGAATTCAGTTTGAGCTGATACAGTTACAGCAGTAAAAAATAATATGAAAAATAGAATTTGCTTCATTGAAAAAGTATTATCGAATAGGCTTTTATAATTTTTATAAAATCAAGTGTAGCTTCACAAAAATAGCATAATTTAATTAGGCACTACAACTTTAAGACTTTTATAACAATATATTAGGCTAATTTTTGGAAACAAAAAACCTGCCAAAAAATCAAAAAACTAAATTTTCAATACCACAAAAATATACCGATGCTATTTTACGCCTTAGTTAAATTCTTCTTTTAAAAAAATATATCATTTTGATAATTAACAACTTATTCCTAATTTCAATGTTTTAATCTACCTTTATTAAAAACTAGAAAAATGGATTATATCGACTACTATAAAACATTAGAAATAACAAAGTCTGCTACTGACGCCGAAATAAAAAAAGCCTATCGAAAAGCGGCTCGAAAGTACCATCCAGATTTGAATCCAAACGATAAAGAAGCGGAGAAAAAGTTCAAAGAAATCAACGAAGCCAATGAAGTCCTAAGTAATCCCGAAAACCGAAAAAAATACGACAAATACGGAAAAGACTGGAAACATGCGGACGAATTTGAAAAAGCAGGTTACAATCCTAATCAACAACAGCAAACCAAGCAACAAAGCAGTTCTGATTATAATGACTTTTCAGGAGGTGATTTCTCCGGTAGTGATTTTTCTGAATTTTTCAATTCCATGTACGGTTCAACTGGCGGCAACAAAAGGCAATCCAAATACAGGGGCCAGGATTATAATGCCGAACTACAATTAGATTTGGATTCCGCGTACACCACGCACAAACAAAATCTGACGGTAAATGGTAAAAATATCCGGATTACGATTCCGGCTGGAGTGGAAAACGGTCAAATCATAAAAATTCCGGGACATGGCGGACCAGGAGCAAATGGAGGCCCCGGCGGTGATCTGTACATTACCTTCACCATAGAAAACAATTCTAATTTTAAACGCGAAGGCAATAATTTATACGCCGATGTTGCTCTCGATTTATACACCGCTATTCTGGGAGGTGAGATTTTCGTTAACACTTTTGACGGAAAAGTAAAAATAAAAGTCCCCGAAGAAACACAGCCCGGAACAAAAGTCAAATTAAAAGGAAAAGGTTTTCCGGTCTACAAAAAAGAAGGTCAGTTTGGAGATTTATACATTACTTATACTTTAAAACTCCCCACAAAATTATCCCAAAAGGAAAAAGGATTATTTGAAGAATTATCTAAAATAAGCAATCATGAGCAATAAAAATCTAATCCAGATCAAACAATTTTGCACGTATCACGAAATTGAATACACCTTTATAACCGAATTAAATAATTACGGATTGGTAGAAATTATTGTTCAGGAAGATGACGAATACCTGCACCTTAAACACTTGCCTGCCATAGAAAAAATGATCCGGTTGCATTATGATCTGAAAATTAATTTTGAAGGAATTGATGCCATAGCGCATTTATTAAGTAAGATTGAAACGTTACAACAAAACTTAACGATAACTCAAAATAAACTTCGACTTTTCGAACACCATCAAACCAAGTAGATCTTAAAAAACGATTTCTTAAAATATCACAAAAAAGCTTGATTTTGAAAGTGATTTCAAATAAAATTTGCGCTTTTCAGTTTCCTATTTTATAAATTGCAGCCTAATTAACTAACCGGGATTTGTTTTAAAAAAGGAATAAAACAATTCAATAAAATACTACCAAATGAAAAGAGAAAACATCTTAACAGGATCACCTTGGGAAGACAAAATGGGATATTGTCGCGCTGTACGCATTGGCAATATCATTGAAGTTTCAGGAACTGTGGCAATTGTTGATGGCGACAAAGTAAAAGCTGACGATGCGTATGCACAGACTTTTAACATTCTCGAACGTGTAGAAAAAGTGCTGGAAGATTTGAATGTTGGAATGAAAGATGTAATCAGAACCCGTATTTTCACAACCGATATTACCACTTTTGAAGAGGTTGCCAGAGCGCATTCTTCTTTTTTTAAAGATGTAAAACCGACAACGGGTTTTTATGAAATCAGTAAATTGGTTGCTCCAGAATATTTAGTTGAAATTGAATTTACGGCTGTAGTTCAGTAATTTTTTTTCCACGAATTAAACTAATTGCGCTAATTACTTTGCCACAGATTAAAGGATTAAAATAATTAAACAATCTGTGCGAATCTTTTTAATCTGTGGCAAAAAAAATAAAATTCGTGTACATTTGTGAAATTCGTGTTTAAAAAAACTAAACCTACAAATGGCTCTACCTGATTCTAAAACTACACTCCTGACAGTCCTTAAATGGATTCTCATTTGTCTTTTAATAGGCTTTTTTTCAGGATCGGCTTCAGCATTTTTTTTAGTTTCGTTAGAATGGATTACACAATTTAGAATCCACCACAACTGGATCATCTGGTTTTTACCCATTGGTGGATTACTTGTTGGATTGAGTTACTATTACTGGGGAGAATCGGTTGTAAAAGGCAATAATCTATTGTTGGAAGAATACGAAACCCCAAAGAAAACCATTCCGTTCAAGATGGCTCCTTTGGTCCTTGCGGGAACCTTACTCACCCATTTATTTGGTGGTTCTGCCGGACGCGAAGGTACAGCAGTACAAATGGGAGGCGCTATTGCCGATCAGTTTACAAAACTTTTTAAACTAGAGCAATCAGAGCGAAAAATTCTGATTATTCTCGGGATCAGTGCGGGTTTTGCATCTGTTTTCGGAACACCTTTGGCGGGAGCAATTTTTGCTTTGGAAGTACTGTACTTTAGTAAAATCAACTTTAAAAGTATTATTTTATCCTTCTTAGTGGCTTACGCCGCTTATTTTACGGTTGAATTCTGGCAGGTCAAACACACGCATTACAGCATTCCCGATGTGCCCGAAATCAATCTTACGAACTTATTTTATACCATTCTAATTAGCCTCTTATTTGGCATTGCAGCTTTGCTGTTCTCGAGAACTACTCATTTTTGGAGTTCTTTATTTTCAAAAAACATTAAGTATCCGCCATTGCGTCCATTTGTAGGAGGAATCGTTTTGGCCATTGCCATTGCAGGTTTCGGATTTACTAAATTTGCTGGTTTGGGTGTCCCTGTCATTGTGGATTCCTTTTCAAATGTAAATCCGTGGTATGACTTTTTACTCAAAATTCTATTTACGGGATTCACGTTAGGAGCTGGTTTTAAAGGCGGAGAAGTAACTCCGTTATTTTTTGTCGGAGCTACTTTAGGAAGCGCACTTTCTCTTGTCGTTCCTATGCCAATAGCCCTTTTGGCCGGAATGGGTTTTGTAGCCGTGTTTTCGGGTGCTACCCACACTCCCATTGCCTGCACCATTATGGGAATGGAGTTGTTTGGAATTCAACCCGGGCTATTTATTGCGATCGCCTGTACCATTGCTTATTTTTCTTCAGGCTCGGTAGGGATTTATAAATCGCAGATTGTCAAGGGTGCTAAATATAAGTTGTATCAGAAGTGGCTTTGATTTTTTTTGTAGTTCAAGATCAAAATTGTGAAATGTGAAATGTGAATTGAAAACTGAGACTGAGACTGAAAACTAAGAACTGAAACCACGGCTATAAACTGAAACCCAAGAATCTCTAAAATCTTTTCAGCATTACATTAAAAAAATGTAAATTCGCACACTATGAAAATACAAGATATTCAAGCGATACAATTGTTGCTCGCAACCCCAAAGAAAATCGCTATAATCCCGCATAGAGGTCCAGATGGTGATGCCATGGGATCTACGTTGGGTTTATACCATTTTTTATTAAAAAACAATCATCAGCCAACGGTGATTGCACCTAATGATTTCCCTGATTTCTTAGCTTGGTTACCAGGTTCGGAAACCGTAAAAATATTTGAAAAAGACACCGAAAACTGTACTAAAATATTAGAAGAAGCAGAGATCGTATTTACACTTGATTTTAATGCTTTTCATCGCACGGGTGAAATGGAACATACTTTAGCCAAGCTAAAAGCTCCGTTTATTATGATCGATCATCATCAAAGACCTGATGATTATGCGACTTATATGTACTCTGATACTACTTTTGGTTCTACTTGTGAAATGGTTTACAATTTCATTTCCTTTTTAGATAAAAAAGAAGATTTAGACCAAACCATTGCTACCTGTATTTATACCGGAATCCTAACCGATTCAGGTTCTTTTCGCTTTCCCGGAACTACCGGAAATACACACCGCATTATAGCCGAATTAATTGATTTGGGTGTCGAAAATACGCAGATTCCAGTACTTTTATTTGATAATAGCTCGTACAGCCGTTTACAATTGTTAGGTCGTGCTTTGCAAAACATGAAAGTATTTGAAGAGCATAAAACCTCTTATACAACGCTTACACAGGACGAATTAGATTCTTTTAACTACATAAAAGGCGATACAGAAGGAATCGTTAATTATGGATTAAGCATCAAAGGAATTAATTTTACGGCTATTTTTATAGAAAACAGAGACGAGAAAATCATCAAAATATCATTTCGTTCGCAAGGAGGATTTGATGTAAATCAGTTTGCCAGAGATCATTTTAATGGTGGAGGTCACAGCAATGCCGCTGGTGGAAGATCTGATGTTTCTATGGAAGAGACCATCAAAAAATTTGAAGATTTAGTAACTAAACTAAAAATATAACCCCATATGAACTACTTAAAACTAAGCAGCTGTGCCCTACTTTTTGCCGTTTTATTGGTAGGCTGTAAACAACACGAAGAAGCCAGAAGACCTATTTCAAGAACTTCGGGTACTTTCATGAAAAAATCAGCTGATCGGAACAAAAAATTAGTTGCCAGTGAAGAAGATATCATCAAAAAAATAATCAAAAGCAATCCCAAAGTAAAGTATTTTGCTTCACAAAAAGGCTATTGGTATGCTTATGAGGAACAAAATCTGATTGATACGTTACGTCCAAAAAGAGGAGATATAGCTTATTATAATCTGGAAATAAAAGACATACAAGGTAAAATTATCTATCCCGAAGCTGAACTTGGCCCGCAAATCTATCATGTAGACAAACAAGAAATCATGATGGGATTGCGTGATGGAATTAAATTGATGCGCAAAAACGAAACTGTAAACTTCTTATTTCCATCACATATCGCCTATGGTTACCATGGAGACAATAAAAAAATAGGAACCAATCAATCCTTAATTTGTACCGTTACCCTTAAAAATTTCACACCTGAAGAAGCTCCAAAAGCAACGACACCGAGTACACAAACTCCAAAACCGGTTGCTCCAAAGCCAGTAGTTCAGACTAAAAAAGACACTTTAAACCCATAAAACAACATTTAAAAAATGAAAAAGAGTATTTTAATATTACTATTAGCCGCTACCTCGTTTTATTCTTGTAAAGACAAACACAGTGACTTACCGGATGGTTTATACGCTGAAATTGAAACTAATAAAGGAAGCATTATTGTTGAGTTAGATTATAAAAAAGCACCTATAACAGTTGCCAATTTTGTAACGTTAGCAGAAGGCAAAAATGAATTTGTAACGGATGAAAATCTTAAAAAGAAACCATTTTTTAACGGATTAAAATTCCACCGTGTTATTGAGAATTTTATGATCCAGACCGGAGATCCTTTAGGTACAGGTTCTGGCGATACCGGATACAAATTTAAAGACGAGTTCACTGATTTAAAATTTGACAAAAGTGGTGTTTTGGCCATGGCAAATAATGGTCCGGGAACAAACAGCAGCCAATTTTTCATCACACATGTTGAAACACCATGGTTAGACGGAAAACATACTATTTTTGGTCATGTAGTGGACAAAGGAATGGATGTCGTTAATAAAGTAGTTCAAAACGATAACATCACCACTGTTACTATTATCAGAAATGGTGAAGCTGCAAAAAAGTTTGATGCTGTAAAAGTATTTCACGACTATTTTTCAGAAATAGCAAAAGAAAAAGGTAAATACGCAGAAGTTCAGAAAGAAAAAGTAGCTTATTATGCTTCTTTAAAACCAAAAGCTACCAAAACAAGCACTGGTTTAGAATATGTTATTACTGAAAAAGGTACAGGTAAAAAACCGGCGATCGGAACACAACTGTACATTCATTATGCAGGATTTTTAGAAGACGGAACTTTATTTGACAGTAGTATCGAAGAGGTTTGCAAAACTTTCGGAAAATTTGATGCTGCAAGAGCTGAAGCAAAAGGTTACCAGCCAATTCCATTTCAGGCAGGTCGTAAAGACGGTATGATTCCGGGATTTATTGAAGGAATCGAGAAACTTTCTTTTGGAGACAAAGCGGTTCTTTTTATTCCGGCACACTTAGCTTACGGAGAAGCCGGAGCTGGAGGAGTTATTCCACCAAATGCGAATATCATTTTTGAAGTTCAATTATTAGAGAAACCACAATAATTAACATAGACTTAAATTCTAAATACAATGAAATTTAAACTTCTATTCTTATTTTGCCTGGCAGTAGTCAATATTCAGGCACAAGCAACCAAAAAACCGGCTGCAAAACCGGCCGCAAAAACAACTACAACAAAAGTAGCTCCGAAAGCAACAAATCCCGCTGAAGGAATTTTTGCAACAATTGTTACAACTAAAGGAACCATTGTTTTGTCTTTAGAGTATGTAAAAGCGCCTGTAACAGTAGCCAACTTTATCACTTTAGCTGAAGGAAAAAACCCTAATGTAAAAGTGGAAAAATTAAAAGGAAAGCCATTTTACGACGGATTAAAATTCCATAGAGTTATCAATGATTTTATGATTCAGGGTGGTGATCCGGACGGAAACGGTTCGGGAGGTCCTGGATTCTCTTTTAAAGATGAATTTGTACCAGATTTAAAATTTGAAAAAGGTGGTGTTTTAGCTATGGCCAATTCAGGTCCGGCTACCAATGGAAGTCAATTTTTTATCACACATAAAGATACGCCTTGGTTGAATGGCAAACATACTATTTTTGGTCACGTAGTTTCAGGAATGGATGTTGTGAATAAAATTGTTCAGGACGATGTGATGACCAAAATTACCATTACACGTAAAGGTGCTGCTGCTAAGAAATTTGATGCTTTAAAAGTGATCAGTGATGATGCTAAAAAAGGAGAAGCTAAAAAAGCCGAAAGTCAAAAAGTGGTCACCGAAAAAGCAGCTTACTTTGCCGCTACTAAAGCTACCGCAACTGCAACGGCTTCCGGTTTAAAATATAAAATCACTCAAAAAGGCTCCGGAGTAAAATTAGCGGAAGGAAGTAATATCTATTTCCACTATGCAGGTTATTTTGAAGATGGAAATCTTTTTGACAGTAGCATTGCCAATGTAGCAAAAGCATATGGTAAATATGATGCGAACAGAGATGCGCAAAAAGGATATCAGGCTTTTCCGTTTGCAGTTGGTAAAAAAGACGGAATGATTCCGGGTTTTATCGAAGCATTAGACATGATGACCGACGGAGAAAAAGCAATCTTTTTTCTTCCTTCTAATTTAGCTTATGGAGAAAAAGGTGCCGGAGGAGTGATTCCACCAAACGCAACTTTAGTTTTCGAAATCGAAACTTACAATACGCAACCTGTGAAATAATTATTTCAGACTTCGGTTGTTACTTAAAAATTAAACCATCAGAAATTATTTTCTGATGGTTTTTTTATTGGCTAAAACTTAAACCTTGTCTGCCAACATTTAACATATCTTCTTATCTCCTGCAAGCTCTTTTTTTCTCTCTATCGCCATTTCAACGAACGAGAAATCACACTAAGAAAGAACTAAACCCTGATACTTAAGGGCTAACAAGTTTATCACAGTTTTAACATTAAATCCTAAACAAAATAGCTTACCTTTGCCGGCTTTAATTTTTTAAACTAAACAAGTCAGAATGTCACAAAACAATGTATTAAAAGGAGTATTTTTAGTTGCTTTAGGCGCTACAACTTTCGGAATGTTAGCCACTTTTGTAAAAATGGCCTATTCAGAAGGATATACCACAGCCGAGGTAACAACATCTCAATTTGTACTTGGAATTGCAGGGATTTTATTAATCAATGCCTTTCAGAAAATAAGAAATAAAAATCAAGTAGTAAAAGCTACTCCTAAAAATATCATTAGCTTAATGACAGCAGGAACTTCTCTGGGAATGACCAGTTTGTTCTACTACCTGGCTGTAAAGTTTATTCCGGTTTCAATTGGTATTGTTTTATTAATGCAAACCGTTTGGATGGGGGTTTTACTTGAAATGATTTTAGAGAAAAAATTACCTTCTAAACAAAAAGTGATCGCCGTATTTATTGTACTCGTGGGAACTGTACTGGCAACCAATATCATTCAAAATGATGTAGTCCTTGATTGGAGAGGTATCGCCTGGGGGGTTATGGCTGCAGCTTCTTTTACAACAACAATGTTTACTGCTAATCGTGTTGCAACCGAAATTTCATCGGCACAACGTAGTTTGTACATGCTATTGGGTGGTGCTGTAATTGTGTTTTCTTTTGCTTTTTTTACTCAAGTAACGCCTTTTAACCTTGCTATTTTCCTGAAATGGGGAATTGTATTGTCATTATTCGGAACGATCATCCCTCCAATGCTTATGAATGCTGGTTTTCCTTTAACCGGAATTGGTTTAGGAAGTATCGTTTCAGCACTTGAACTTCCGGTTTCGGTAATGATGGCTTACTTTTTACTGAATGAAAAAGTAATCTTTTTACAATGGGTTGGAATTATCCTAATCATTCTGGCTATCATTATAATGAATGTAAATTTTAAAGGCAAAAAATAATCTATTTTATATAGTTCCAAAAAAAAGAGCTTAATAATACAATATTTGTTAATTTTTTTATAAATTCGTGATAAACAAGATATCATGAATTTACCTTGGCATTTATATTTAATGGCTTTTCTATATATAATTGCCGGAATCAATCATTTTAAAAACCCGGGAATGTACATCAGAATCATTCCCCCTTATTTTCAGAATCCCAAATTATTAAATAGTTTAAGTGGAGCTGCCGAAATTATTCTAGGCATCCTCCTCACCCTTCCTTTTTCGAGAGTTATTGCTGCTTGGGGAATTATAGCTTTGTTGATTGCTGTATTTCCTGCCAATTGGTATATGTTTCAAAAGAGCAAAAAGGGTTTTTCTTTGTTAAATATCATTCTATTAGTACGCTTGCCCTTACAAGTCGCATTGATTTTATGGGCGTATCTATATACCCGTTAACAACTAAATATTAATTAAAATTATTTACTATGAAAAAATTATTTGCAGAGTTCTTTGGAACTTATTGGCTAGTTTTTGGAGGTTGTGGTAGTGCAATTTTTGCAGCAGGAATTCCTGATTTAGGAATTGGTTTTGCCGGTGTAGCACTTGCTTTTGGTCTTACGGTTCTGACAATGGCTTACGCTGTCGGGCATATCTCAGGCGGACATTTTAATCCCGCTGTATCATTTGGTTTATGGGCCGGAGGCAGATTTCCTGCAAAAGACCTGATTCCCTATATCATTGCACAATGCGTTGGAGCTATAGCAGCCGCTGGTACTTTGTTTACTATTGCATCCGGAAAAGCGGGTTTTGCAATCGACAATACCAAAGCCGGAGCCTTTGCCTCAAACGGATTCGGAGCTTTTTCTCCTGATGGTTATTCTTTACAATCTGCCTTTATAGCTGAATTTGTTCTGACTTTATTTTTCCTATTGGTAATTTTGGGTGCTACAGATAAATTTGCCAACGGAAAATTCGCCGGAGTTGCAATTGGTTTGGCATTGACCTTAATTCATTTAATTAGTATTCCAATCACAAATACTTCTGTAAATCCTGCAAGATCTTTATCTCAGGCTGTTTTCACTGGCGGAGAACCATTATCACAAGTTTGGTTATTCTGGGTGGCACCGATCTTAGGGGCTATAGTCGCAGGGTTTATATACAAAACCTTACTGCAGAATCACGACGAAGCGTAAAACGAAGATTCAAAATCAATTAATAACTTATAAAACATAAACTTATGGGCTTTTTATATTTTTTACTTATTGGAGCAATCTCAGGATGGCTAGCAGGTCAATTATGGAAAGGTGGTGGTTTTGGCCTTTTTGGTAATATTATTGTTGGAATAATTGGTGGAATCTTTGGCGGATGGCTGGCAGCTAAACTTGGCATTGGCGGTGGCGGACTGTTATGGCAGATTATTATAGCCGCTGGAGGTGCATGGGTTTTGTTGTTTATTATCAGCCTCATAAAAAAATCATAATCCCGAAATAAGTAGACATACAGTACTACTACAATCGCAAAAAAGAGAAAAGTGAAGTAACCCCTTCGCTTTTCTCTTTTTTTATGTTTAACTACTAACGAACATCATATAAAGCGAAACAAGTTCAAAAGTTACAGGACGTAAAAATCTCGCAAAGTCGCAAAATCGCAAAGTTTTAATGAAAAAGCAGAAAAAAAAACTTTGAGACTCCATGACATTTCGAGAAACTAAAAGTGGAAAACAAAAAGGTAAAGCTTAAAAATAAGTAGAAAAAACTTAGCGGCTTAGCGACTTTGCGAGATCGTAAAAGCTAAACAATCACTTCTTTTGTCCCTACATTTCATTAAATTACTTAAATTTGATAAAATCCTTTATAGAATCATGAACGAAATAATAGCCTATTTTAGCACGATTCCCTCTTCCCACCGAAGTTTAATTCTGATTGGAGGAATAACCCTTTTTTGGTTAATTGAGAATGCCTTTCCCCTATTTCAAATGAAATATAAAAAATGGAATCATGCAGGTCTCAATTTCTTTTTCACTTTTACGACGATTATTGTCAATTTTATTCTGGCTTTTATTTTGATTCAAACTGCCAATTGGACTACGGAACATCATTTTGGAATTTTAAATTGGCTACCGGAAATCCCGATTGCATTATACACCATTATCGGATTATTGCTTTTAGACTTAATTGGCGCTTATTTGGTCCATTTTGTACAGCACAAAGTAAAATTCATGTGGCGCTTTCACCTAATACATCACACCGATACCTGGATAGACACCACAAGTGCCAATAGACATCATCCCGGAGAAAGTGTCATTCGTTTTGTATTTACTACACTTGGGGTTTTACTGGTTGGAAGTCCGATGTGGATGGTGTTTTTGTACCAATCCTTATCCGTAATAGCTTCTCAGTTCAATCATGCGAATATTTCGCTGCCTGTAAAGCTAGATGCTTTTTTGAGTTATTTTCTCGTTTCTCCCAATATGCATAAAGTGCACCATCATTATGTTTTGCCCTATACAGACAGTAATTATGGAAATATATTCTCGATTTGGGACCGTCTTTTCGGAACTTTTACCTCGCTTCCGAAAGAACACATCGTTTATGGTGTAGACACTCATATGGAGCCTGAAGAAAACAATAAATTAAAAAATCTACTTCATATTCCCTTTCAGGAATCAAGATCAGCAAAAAACAGTTAAAAACACAAAAAAAATATACTCGATCGAACCAACTAATTATTTTTTTTATTAATATTGATATATAAATTGAAAATCAATCTACTAATCATTAACCCCTATTTTTGAATTAATTTTCACGAGATGAAAAAGAGTAACCGCAAAGAATTGAATTGGGAGCAAACGGAAAAACTTGTTTCGTTAGCCCTGGAAGAAAAGAATCCATTTGAAATTATCAAAAAAGAATTTGGATTGGCAGAAAAAGAAGTACTGGAAATCTTGAAGAAGAAGATGCCTCTTGAAAAATTTGAGATGTGGAAAAAGAAAGCTTTAGCAAATAAACCAAAACCAAAACCCGTTAAAATTGATGATTTTGATGAAGATTTGGATGGCAAATATTATATAAAGAACAAACTAGACTAAAATAAAGCTCCTGTGAATCAGGAGTTTTTTTTTATTTTTAAAAGTTTCCTGACAATTCTGTAACAATTTTACATTTTGTCAGTCCAACACAGATAACTAAACTCAAACATAATGAAAAAAATAATTTACACTTTAGCGCTCGCCATAACATTATGGAGCTGTAAAACCGGTACTTCTTCCGGAGCTGCAAAATCAAATACGGTCGACGTTAACATTAACCTTACAGATGTTAAAGACGATAAGGTTTTAGTAACCGTTACACCTCCACAAATCAAGACAGACGAGGTAATTTACAGTATTCCTAAAACAGTACCGGGGACTTATTCTACTGATAATTACGGTAAATATTCTGATGATTTCAAAGCTTTTGACGCTAAAGGAAATGCATTAACAGTAAAAAGAATTGACGATAATTCATGGTCAATCTCAAATGCTAAAACATTAAAAAAAATCACCTATTTAGTTGGTGATACTTTTGATACTGAAAAAGGAACCGGATTTGGTAATGACGATGTTTTCTCACCAGCCGGAACTAATATCAACGCGGGAGTGAACTTCATGGTCAATACACACGGTTTTGTTGGGTATTTTAAAGATAAGTTAGATGTTCCTTATAAAGTTACCATCACACACCCTGAAGCACTTTGGGGAGCAACGTCAATGACAGACGAAGACGCAAGCAAAACAAGTGATGTGTTTTCTACGCCACGTTATGCCGTTTTGGTTGAGAATCCGATTATGTATTCTAAACCGGATTACACTACGTTTAATGTAAACGGAATGGATATTTTGATTGCGGTATATTCTCCGACAGGAAAATTTACGGCTGAAAGTATCACTCCGGAAATGAAAACGATGATGACCGCTCAGAAGAACTTTTTAGGAAAAGTAAATGCTACAAAAAAATACACGGTTTTGTTGTATTTATCAAGCATGGCTAAAGATGACGCGCATGGTTTTGGAGCTTTAGAGCATCCTACTGCTACAACGGTAGTTTTACCGGAATCTATGCCAAAAGAAAAGTTGGTAGAATCTATGAAAGATGTGGTTTCTCACGAGTTTTTCCATATCGTAACACCATTAACGATCCATTCAAAAGAAATTCAATATTTTGATTATAACGCACCAAAAATGTCTGAGCATTTATGGATGTACGAAGGGGTAACAGAATATTTTGCGAATCTTTTTCAAATCAATCAAGGTTTAATTGATGAAGCTGAATTCTACACTCGTATTGCTGATAAAATCGAACAAGCTAAACGTTTAAACGACACAATGTCTTTTACGGTAATGAGTGCGAATGTTTTAGAGCAACCTTATAAAGATCAATACCTAAACGTATATCAAAAAGGAGCTTTAATTGGTATGTGTATTGACATCATCATCAGAGAAAAAAGCAACGGAGAAAGAGGAATCCTTGATCTAATGCATAAATTATCTAATGAATATGGTATAGACAAACCGTTTAACGACAATGAACTTTTTGCAAAAATCACAGAATTGACGTATCCTGAAGTGGGTGAATTCCTAAAAACATATGTACAAGGTACTACTCCAATTCCTTATGACACCTATTTAGCTAAAGTTGGTGTAACAAAAGCAACAGAGAAAAAACCGGGTTCAATTTTCTTAAAAGGTCAAACTCCTTATATCACAATTGACAAACAAACCAAAGAGATTGCGGTTCGTTCGGATATTGAGCCAAATGATTTTTTCAAAAATCTAAACTTAAAAGGTGGTGATATCATTGTATCTGTAAACAATAAACCATACTCATTAACGAACATCTATGAGTTAATTACAGAAAGTGAAAACTGGAAAGAAAATGATGCTATCACGCTTCAAATTAAACGTGATGGTGCAGCGCAAACTATAAAAGGAACTGTAAAATTACCGTATGAAGAGACAGAAACTTTTAAAGCTACCGATGCTTCAAAAGAGAAACTTAAAAATGCTTGGTTAAAAGGATAATCTTTTTAATCTGAATACGAGAAAACCGACAAGTGATTGTCGGTTTTTTTTATGAAAATATGTTTTATGGAAAAATTGCCATTCGAATAAAGAATCTTTACAAGTAACTCGACATTTTAAGAATGCATAACCTATTTTTTGAGAAGATTTCTAACATAGGTATGACCATTTAAGGCAACAAAACAAGAAAAAAAGACAAAGATTAACCGCAATCTTGTCATCCTGACGAAGGAAGGATCTTCGTAAGTAGCTCTACAAAGAATTAAAACACGAAATCTCTAAAGCTTTAAACAAATAAATAATTCAAAAAATCCAAATCGGGATTAATTGTTTTAATCAGTTCCATTTTCTTGTCCCTTCGCCAACCTTTTATTTCTTTTTCCCGACTAATCGCTTCTTGAATCCAAGTAAATTTTTCATAGTAAAGCAGAAACTCTACTTTGTATCTTGACGCAAAAGTTATTTTACCCGTTATGCAGTTTTCACTGTGCTGATGCAAACGAGTCTTTAAACTGTTGGTTACTCCAGTATATAAAACAGTCTTTGATTTGTTCGTAATTATATAAATGTAGTAAGTATGATATCCTTCTTGTAATTTCATAAAGCTAAAGTAGTAGTTTTAATTTGTTTTTGAAATAAAAAAAGAAAGATTTTTCTTATTTAAGTAATGAAAAAATATAATACTCATCTCTTTAAATAATCCTTTGTGGAGTTACTTACTAAGATCCTTCCTTCGTCAGGATGACAAGATTGCGTTTTTTTTTTGACGATGATCCTGAAATGACAGGCTATATTTACAGATTTTTTTGTTATTTGAAATGAGAAATAATATCCGCAGCCACCGCCTAGTGTTTCATTCTGAGGAACGAAGAATCTTCGTTCGCTGAATCGATTGTCATGAATTTTGCTTTTCGGAGTTTCTTGCGAGGATTCTTCGTTCCTTAGAATGAAAAGATTGCGGACGGAGTTTCTTGCGAGGATTCTTCGTTCCTCAGAATGACAAGATTGCGGAAAAAGTTAGCGGAGTTTCTCGTGTGATTTCTCGGACAACGAAAATGGCAAAAAAATCCCAAGAACAACCGAATTCACGAGCTACATCTTTAGAATAACAACCTTCCCAAAACAACAAAGGCTTTCAGTTTTACTAAAAGCCTTTGTTTTAAAATTATTTTTTTACCGGGAATTTCCAGTCAAATTCGTCTTTGTCGTTGATAATTGCTCCAACTTCAAATTTTACTACTTCATCAAATTCGGTTTGAAGAATAAACCAGTTGTCTTCGTTGAAGTAATTCTCGAAAGTATCAAAGGTTTCCTGATTGTATTTTGTGATTCCTTTTGTTGCCAAATCTTTCTTTACATCAGCAATTTTTCTTCCGATTAGTTTGAATCCAAAAACTTCTAAATCATTGGCTGAAGCTACTAAATAACCTAACCTCATGTCTTCTTCCTGATAAAAAGTCAATCTTATTTTTTGGGCATTATATACGAAAATTACATTATCATCTTCGTCATTGTAATTTTTATCCGGTTTTCCTAAAGCTGCCGTTACATCATTTTGCTTCATTCCGAAAAGCAATTTATCAATTCCCGATTTTAGATTTATTTTCATAGTGATTGTAATTTTATTTGAAAGGCAAATTTCGTGAAGTTTTTTGCAAACTCCATTATGTTTGTCTTTTTTGTTTGCAATGTTTTTTTAGCCACGAATTGCGCTAATTTTCGCAAATTTCAATACTACCCCATTGTCAGGCTGAGCGAAGTCGAAGCCCTGTTCGTTTTAAAAGCCCTTCGACTTCGCTCAGGGGGACATTAACTTATGAGGAAATCTGACAGGTCTTAAAAACCTGTCAGATTAAAAATTCTTCTTTATTGAGTTTGATGCTTATAACTTATAACTCTTATTAGGTTTGCTGCTCATATAAAACGTAATTTTTCCTCCGTTAATCACCTCTGAGTGTTTTAAGAAAGGTTTTGAAAGTAATTTTCCGTTTAGAAGAACTTTGCTCACAAACACATTTTTATCTGATTGGTTTACCGTTTCTACTTCGAAATTTTTACCGCTTTCCAGATTAAAAATCGCATTTTTTACTAATGGACTTCCTAAAGCATATTCGTCAGAACCGGGGGCTACAGGGTAAAATCCTAAACTACTAAAAATATACCAGGCGCTCATTTGTCCGAAATCATCATTTCCTCCTAAACCGTCTGCTCCGTTACGGTACATTTTTTTCAAAATCATTCTAATCTTGTCTTGCGCCTTCCACGGTGAATTGGTCCAGTTGTACAGATAAACTACGTGGTGTGATGGCTCGTTTCCGTGAACATAATTCCCGATGATTCCTTCTCTTGTAATGTCTTCTGTATTTTCGAAATATTTCTCCGGCAGATGCATATTAAATAAAGAATCTAAACGAACCTTAAATTTATCATTACCCCCCATTAATTTTATCATTTCAGCCGGGTCGTGCGGTACATACAAACTGTAATTCCATGAATTTCCTTCAATAAAACCTTGTCCGTGTGTATCTAAAGGATCAAATTCTTTTTTGAAAGTTCCGTCATTTAATTTCGGGCGCATGAAACCTGTTTTGGCATCATACACGTTTTTATAGTTTTTTGACCTTTCAATAAATTCATTATAAATTTCGGTTTTGCCTAATTTTTTAGCGGCCTGAGCAATTGCCCAGTCGTCATAAGCATATTCTAAAGTTTTAGAAACCGAAGCTCCGTTTTTGTCTTCCGGAACGTACCCTTTTTTCATATAAAATTCTAAACCGTCGTAATACGGAACTTTAGCGGTATTTACACAAGCCTGAAGTGCCTTTTCGGGATCAAAATTGGTATTTCCTTTTACAATAGCATCTGCAATTACCGAAACGGAATGATAACCGATCATACACCAATTTTCGTTGGCATAATGCGACCAGATCGGAAGCATTTTATGTACACTTTGATCTGAATGTGCCAGCATAGAACTGATCATATCTGAATTTCTTGCCGGTTGTACAATATTAAACAACGGGTGCAAAGCTCTATAGGTATCCCATAAAGAATAACTGGTATAATTACGAAAATTATCGGCTTTGTGTACATTCATATCCAAACCTTTGTACGTACCATCAAGATCCATGTATTCTGTTGGCCCTAAAAACGAATGATACATCGCGGTATAAAAGTTAACCAGATCTTCTTTTTGTAAGGCTTCGATTTGAATTTTATTCAACTCTTTGTTCCAAACTTCCTGACTTTGTTTTTTAACACGTTCGAAATCCCAGTCTGGAATTTCTTTCTTCATGTTTTCAAGAGCACCGGCGGAACTCACAGGAGATAAAGCCATTTTAATTTTGATTTTTTCGCCTTCCTGAGTATCAAAATCAAAAAATAATTTCAGGTCACGTCCCGCCATTTCAGGAAAATTCTTTGTTTGATCAAATCTTCCCCAAAAACCTCTGTACACACTTTTTTCAAGAGCACCTTGTCCGTAACTCTTAATAGGTTTACTGAAAGACATGGCAAAATAAACCGTTCTGGTTCTTGCCCATCCACTGGTTTGGCGATATCCTGTTATTAAAGTATCGTTTTCTACGCGAACAAAAGTCCAAACATTCTTTTTATCATAGTTGTAAATTCCTGAAGTTAGATCGAGAATAATATGTGCCTCATCTGACTTAGGGAAAGTATACTGATGCATTCCGACACGCGTTGTAGCCGTGAGTTCTGCTTTGATTTTATGATCTTCCAGAAGAACACTGTAATAGGCCGCTTCTGCTTTTTCTGTTGCATGTGAAAAGGCAGATCGATAGCCTGACAAAGGCTTGGAAGCTGTTCCGGGATTCAATTGCAATTTTCCCGTTGTAGGCATGATCAAAAAATCTCCCAAATCAGAATGTCCTGTTCCACTAAAATGGGTGTGGCTGAAACCTACGATTGTTTTGTCTTCGTATTGGTAACCGGCACAATATTTATAAACTTCGCCATTGTACTTCCCGTTTGAAGCGTAAGCAATTGTATCGGTTTCGGGGCTTAACTGTACACTTCCAAACGGAACCGTGGCACCCGGATAGGTATGCCCCATTTTGGCTGTCCCAATCATTGGATCAACGTACTGAATCAGATCTTTTAAATCTGTCTTTTTTTTCTGTGCTTCGATAGTGTAAGAACCTGCGATCATCAAAAATGATGATAACAAAAGGGTTTTACGATACTTCACAGCTTTTAAAATGCTTGGTTTAATCATTCTTTTGGTTTTATTATTCGTTAGAAAGTTAATACTCCTCCATAGAGGTTGTTTGTGCATATATTCGAAATATTAATTAGAGTCACTTTCAATTAAAGAATTAATAAATCGACCGGTTCCTAAAATGCGATTACAGCACTCTATTTTACGCCCAAAAAACAATCCATTAACCTACTGAAAATCAATTACAAAATCGATTTAGTAACTCAGTCTTAAAGTTTTAATTTCCGGGTAGAAAAATACAATAAAATTGGTTTCTAAAAAATTAAAATGACAGTAAATTAAATCCCTTTTGAATATCTTGGTTTAGCATCAAGTCAAATAGTAAGAGTTAGGTAGGATTTTTTAGCCACGAATTACACTAATTTACACTAATTTCTTTCTGAGCTACAGCATTGACCTAATCATTTTAATCCTTTAATCAGTGGCGAAAAATTCCCCACAAAGAATATCAATAATTAATTCGTAAAAATTCGTGTAATTCGTGTCCAGCCTTTTTTCGCCACGAATTACACTAATTTACACTAATTTCTTTGTGAGCTACAGCATTGGCCTAATCATTTTAATCCTTTAATCAGTGGCAAAAAATTCCCCACAAAGAATATCAATAATTAATTCGTGAAAATTCGTGCAATTCGTGTTCAACCTTTTTTCGTCACGAATTACACAAATTTGCACTAATTTCTTTGTGAACTGTGCATTGGCTAAATCATTTTAATTCTTTAATCAGTGGCAAAAAATTCCCCACAAAGAATGTCAATAATTAATTCGTGAAAATTCGTGCAATTCGTGTTCAACTTTAATTACACCTAAAATTACAATTTTTGCTTTAAATTTTCTTTTACCTCATCAAACCATTCGTTTCTTAGAATACTCAAAACAATAGAATCACGACGGATTTCACTATTGGCTGTTGGCATGTGGCTGCGTAAAACACCTTCGACTTTACAGCCGATACTTTTCATGGCGGCAATACTTCTTTGGTTATTATTATCGGCACGAAATTCAACGCGCTCCATACCCAGCGTTTCGAAAGCGAATTGTAGCAGTAAAAATTTACAATGTTTGTTAAGTCCTGTTCCTCTAAAGGCAGAACCGTACCAGGTATATCCTAATTGTAGGGTTTTATAGTCCAGGCTCATATCGTAAAAACGAGTTGAACCTGCATATTTCTGAGATTTTTTATCGAAAACAATAAAAGGAAATTCCTTTTGATTTTCTCTTGCTTTTATAGCAGACTGAATATAGTTAATCAGATTTTCTTTCCCATCGGCACCTACCAAAGAATATTTCCAGGTTTCAGGTTCATTAATAGAAATTTCCAGTAAATTTTCTACATCTGATTCCTGTAGCGGACGCAGTAGAACGGAGTCATCTTCGAGTACTATGGTGGAGGTAAAACTAAAATTCATTGCAGTATTTATTTTAGAAAATCGTTCTTTTTTAATTTAATGAAATCCGATTACTCACTCATTTCATCATAACGTTCCGGTACTTGTGGGTCGTACAACGGGCATTTGAATTCTTCCATCAGGCTTACCAACTGATTCATTGTTTTGCCTTCGGTTCCGTAACAATCGATTCGTATGCTTTGTGGAGTGGTGATTACTTGAAATGCTCCTTTTCCTTTTGGATTTTTCCAACTGTTTTCATCGACTTTTTCCCATTGAGAAAACACCGATTTGATTCGGTTCATAATTACGTCTACCGGAAGTTTTTCAAGTCCATTTACCTCTTCGTTCTCCACAAGAGCTTCATAAACTTCATGATGGTTCAGGTAAATTTCGTCTAAATATCTCCAAAAAAGTAATTCGTACATAATCTAGTGTTTTTTTTAAACCATATAAGTTATGTAAGTTCATTTAAATTGTTGGCGTTGTGCCCGGATGAACTTACATAGCTTATCGGATTACTATTTTTTTTTTAGCTCCTATAGAAGCGTAACTGTTTAATTAGAAAGCTCTCAGTCGCAGTCTCAGTTTTCAGTCTCATCTGTGCGAACAAATCTCAGAAACTTAGAAACTTTGCAACTCAGAACCTTAAAAAAATTAATATTCGAAAGTACCGTACTCGCTGGTAATCGTCAATTTTTTAGCATCAGCAGCTTCTACTCTACCAACAATTTGAGCTTCTACATTGAATGCTTTTGAAATTGCGATAATATCCTGTGCGATGTCTTCCGGTACATAGATTTCCATACGGTGACCGCAATTGAAAACCTGATACATTTCTTTCCAGTCTGTTTTTGATTGCTCCTGAATTAACTTGAACAATGGTGGAACCGGAAATAAATTGTCTTTTATAATGTGTAAATTCTGAACGAAATGTAAAATTTTAGTTTGTGCTCCACCGCTGCAATGCACCATTCCGTGAATTTCGTTTGGTGTATAGGTGTCTAAAATTTTCTTGATAATTGGCGCGTAAGTTCTTGTTGGAGAAAGTACCAACTGACCTGCGTTTATCGGGCTGTTTTCTACCGCATCTGTTAAATTAACCTGTCCGGAATAAATCAATTCTTCGGGAACTGCAGCATCGTAACTTTCCGGATATTTGGCAGCCAAATATTTCCCGAAAACATCGTGACGTGCAGAAGTAAGTCCGTTACTTCCCATACCGCCATTGTAACTTTTCTCGTAAGTTGCCTGACCAAAAGAAGCCAAACCAACAATTACATCACCTGCTTTGATGTTTGCATTATCGACAACATCACTGCGTTTCATACGTGCCGTTACGGTAGAATCTACAATAATGGTACGAACAACATCACCAACATCTGCGGTTTCTCCTCCTGTTGAATGAATAGTCACGCCAAAAGATTTTAATTCGTTGATTAATTCTTCTGTTCCGTTGATAATCGCCGAAAGCACTTCACCGGGGATTAAGTTTTTGTTTCTTCCAATTGTGGAAGAAAGTAAAATATTATCGGTTGCACCAACACATAATAAATCATCTATATTCATGATTAAAGCGTCCTGAGCAATTCCTTTCCAAACCGAAATATCTCCTGTTTCTTTCCAATACATATAGGCCAAAGACGATTTTGTACCGGCTCCGTCTGCGTGCATGATTAGGCAATAGTCTGAATCCTGAGTTAAATAATCAGGAACAATTTTACAAAATGCTTGTGGAAATAAACCTTTATCAATATTTTTTATGGCGTTGTGTACGTCTTCTTTTGATGCCGAAACACCTCTTTGTGCGTACCTTTTGCTAGAATCTGAACTCATGAAAATTAGTTTGTGTTGATGTGGTGCAAAGATAATCAGTTTTTTTAATTCTTTGGTTGATTCAATTGTTTGATTCGCAAAAAAATTCGGCATGTTTTTAGGCAATGCCGAATTCTGCTATTAAATCTGGTTTTGAAACTTTTAGCATTCCTTAAATCATTCCCAATCGGGCATCGAACTTCCCGAAAACAATACCTGTCTGGAATTGGCAATACCGATACTGGTTTTTAAAATATTTTTCGCCGAAATACCATCATTAGACGTGTTCGTGAAAATTAATTCGGATTCATTAGGCGAATAGCGAACGTCTAAATCATTTGTTCCCGATACCTTCTCCGTTACAATCTGGGTCGAAGTCGACGTTAGAAAACTATATTCAAAAATTCTGGTATCTAACTGTCGGTAGGTTGAATTTTCAAATCCTGAAACATCTTTGGTATAAACGAGTTTTTGTCCGGTAACTGAAAAATTCACACTGCCCAACGCTCCGTCTTCTCCCGAAGCAATTGATGTTGTTAGTACTCCCGACAAATTAATGACATAAATTCCAGCACCGTAACCATCTGAATCATTTACTTTTAAAGCAATTTTCTTTCCGTCAGCACTCCAATCACATTCTGATATAAACTTACCTGTTGGCGTTTGGTATATTTTTGTGAGACCACTTCCGTCACTGCTTATTTTGTACAATTTATCAAAGTTGGGGTAAATCAGTTCGCTACCGGAAGTATTCCAAGAGAAACCTATATAATTTGAATTGAAACCCGCAATTGGAACCGAACTGGTTACTTTTTTTACTCCTGTTCCGTCTAAATTCATCGTATAAATATCATTTTGAGAGCCATTTGTTGCAATATAAGCGATTTTATTGGCCTGATTATTTCTCCTTGGACGCCAGCTGTTTTTGTCAGAACTTGTTAGTTGGTATTGTTTTCCGGCATCATCGGCAGCATAAATCACATTATTATCACCTACCTTTTTAACCAATAAATAGCGTGCCGTTGGAAATGCCATTGTCGTAAAGCTACTTAAAGCACTTAAAACGGGGGTATTTACACCATCTGTTACCTCAACTTGCCAATAGTATTTTACACCGTAGAGCAGATCAGTCAAGGTTAATTTTTTCTCTTTTACGGCGTCATAGATTTTTACGTCGCTGTTTTTATTGTTCCTTACTGTTATTTTAAAAGTCAGTTCGTCTGCATCGGGATCGGTTACGGTCCAAGTCAAATCTAATGGAATCACCTGCCCTGTACTATTATCTGTCGGTGCTGTCAATACCGGAACGGTTGGCGGTTTGTTGTTTGCTGTTGATTTTTTAAGTTCGAATACAATTTCTGCCGCTTTATTAGCTCCAACCGTCACTGCTTCAAACTTGGCAATATACCCGTCTTTTTGAGCCTGAAAAGAATATTCACCCACTTTGACGTTTGGAATAGTAAATTTTCCATCAGCACCTGTAAATACAATACTGGAAGTTGGACTCGAAAATACTTTTACGTTTTCCATAGGGGTAAAAGTATCTGCTGAAACTACTCTTCCTGAAACCGTTCCAAACTGAGATTCGTCTATTTTTTCTTCACTGCATGCCGTCAAAAACAATAAAAAAAGTACGCTTGCTATTTTGTATAAATACTTCATTATTCATTTGTTTTTAAGTTTAAACTTCCTGCTGTCTCCTCCTTTATTTTAACGTATAGAGTACCCTCTTTTTTCGAATGCAACTCCATAGCTCCTTTTAGTTTTTCTTACTTGCTTTATTTTTATTTTTAGCAAAATAATAGGTCAGCCCTAATCCGAATTTATAATAGTAATCGTCTCGGGTTCCTGCTTTTATATAATCGACATTGTCGCTAAAATTTACATTTTGTTCTGCGAATACTTTTATTCCGATTCTTCTCGATGCTAAATATTCAAGACCTAAACCGTACTGAAATTTGCCGTAAACGTTTTCAAATTTTCGATTCATCGCATATCCGCCACCTCCGTAAACATAAGGCGTAAACCGGTCCCGGGGCAGTATAATCCATTCCAGATTAAGATCGAAGGTGATGTAACCAACGTCGAGTAAGTTTTTATTCGCAAGATTTACCACGTTTGTAGAAGCACTGATATCTAAACTGGGAGAAATAAAAAACTTCAACGCTCCTCTTCCAAAAGGTCTTACAACGGGATTGGCATAATCACCGTCCATTAATGTTCCTCCACCGGAAATTTCCATAGCAAATTTACTTCTGCGTTCTTCTAAAAGTCTTCCGTAAAGAGCCGTTGCTTCTGCCGTTTCTGTTTCTTTACTGTAGGCTTCTAACAAAGCATCTACTTTTTCTTTTGGTGCATCGGCCTGCCAGATATTGTCTTTAATCCCTTCTAAAACCAAAGATTCTACCGCTTTTTCTATCGCTTCTGTCACGGCCATATGAACGGGTTCATTAGTAGTATAACCGGTTTCTACTTCCAAAAGTCTTTTAAAATTCACATATCGAAATAAACTTTCATCAATTGCCTGCGATAAAATAGTTTTAGAAACATAAACTGATTTTAAAATTTTCCCATTAGAAGTTGAGATCATACGCAAATAAACCGTCACCCGATCCTGACGGTATTTAACCGAACCTCCGGCTCCAAAATAACGCGCCCCAAAACCTCCGGTAATAATATTCGAATCGTACGAAACGATACCGCCTTCCAATAAAACTCCGGCATACAGCAAAGGCGTTAATTGTGGTTCATTTGGATTTGCATTTTTAATATACTCCTGACGGGTTGCCCGAATTAGATTTCGTTCCTGAAGTAAGTTGCCTATATTCTCCCTTTCGATAGGAATAAACCATTTGGAATCTTCAAGTGCTTTAATCAAAATTGAAGTGGCGCCCTGAGTGACCGCTGTACTAAAACTGCTTCCGTTTTCCTGCGGTTTATATTGTCCGGTCTGGTCTCTGAACTTATAGACTCCTACTATGACTGGTTCTTTTGGCTTAGGCAATTCTTTTAATAAGGAGGTCGCAGGCGTGCTCTCACCTAAAGTAGCTTTTTCTACTCCTGTAGGCTGATTGAAATAGGCACCGCAACCGGTAAAAAGAATTCCGACTAGGATACATAAATAGTGATGCGATCTCATATTATTGATTTGGGATAATTACCTGAGTCTGCTCTCCTGTATTGGTATCTAAAATATTAAGTGTTAAACCATCTGCTGACGGGTAAACATCTATTGAAAAGCTCCCAAAAGTATAAGATCCTTCTTTGATTCCATCTGTACCAAATTGCTGTTTGTAGAGTGTACTGGAAATCTGACTCAATAATTGCGAATTTAAATTGGCTTTAAATCGCTCTAAATCGGTTTGTGGGGTGGCATCTACTGTTTTATCCTTTTGCTTATTTTGGGCTTCTGCACTACTTAAAAGCCATTGATAATTAAAGGTATCTCCTCCAAAAGCCGGATTGACAGGTTTATACACCAAGGCCTGGGCTCTTATAGACAGAGGGATCAGAAATACTACTATTGCGGTGGTTAAAATAAATTTCATATCGCTAATAATAAGGTTAATACTGAGTGAAATATTTGCTTTGTTTTTCTTTCTCTTTAAAATAGGCATAGGTCGCGTTTACAGATTCTTCTGCGACAGCATCTAAAAAATCATCATCGGGTCTGGCTAAAAATTCATAAATAACTTCATTATCAATAGTGATTGATATGGAGGTATTTCGTGCAAAACTATATTCTTCGCCTATTGTTACTATTTTTTCAGCATTTATTCCAATATCATTGTATCTGTAATAATAGCGATCGTAAAAATCCTTTCCTATTTTAGTTTTCGTATCGTCTGTAATGATACCTCTCAACTCAAACCCGTCTACAGGAAGAACTTTCACATCATCTTTTTTTTTTCATCCCCAATCACCACACGATCTTTTGCTATGATTTGTTTATTTTCATCATAAAACAATAACAAAACTATTACTTCATCATCGGGTTCCAGATTTACCTGGGCAGTAGACAATTTTTTAATTTCGCTTGGCTGGAGGGTAAAAATCCCTTCCTGAGAATTATTAGACTGATTATTACTTTTATTATTATTTTTTATAGCAGACAATCTATAACTGGCACTTCTAATTACTTCTGTGAGATTTTCAGCACTGGCGGTAATTTTTACGTTTCCTTCTATTTTTTCAATCTCTATTTTTGCCTTTATTTTATCCTGAGGAACCTGTCCATAGCATATCGCAGTAAAAACAAGTAATAAAAGGGTTATATGTCTGTATAAAAAATGCATACTTACTTATTTATAAGAATTAATGAAGCACCATTTCCGGTTTGGGTAATCTTCATGTTTTTTGACATGGAATTGGTTCCGATACTTTTAATATTTTGATTATCTCCATTCTGAATCATCTGCGTATTTACCTTATAATTGGTATGCAAAGTGAAGTCAGAAATAGCATTGTCATTCCCTTTTTGGATAATATTCTGCGTAATTGTTTTTGCATTTTTGTCTAAAAACAATTCGTTGTTATTCCCTTGCTGATTAACCGAAACTTTTACTTCTGTTGCTTTTAAATTGGCGTTTACGGTATTATAATCTCCAATCTGTTGGATCTGAACTCCCGATTGGATTCTTGCATATAAATCATTCTGCGCTTTTTTATCCAAAGAAGAAATCACACTCAGCGCCACTTCTTTTGTATTAAACACAGAAGAACTGTATGGTCTGAAATAAGGACTATCTTCTTTCTCCTGTGCATAAAATGCGGACGAAAAAAGCAAAAGCAAGACACTATTTAAAATGTAAGTTTTCATCTTTACTCTTTTAAAATTAAAAAATGAGATAGTCGTTCTACGACTATCTCATCTATTTTATTCCTTACATTCCTGATTGTGTCACCAAGATCGTATTTGAATTTCCTTTTGAGAAAGAAATACTACTGTGAGAAGCTCCTGTTTGAGTTACAGTTGCTTTGTTGTAATCTCCAATTTGTAGTGTGTTTTCAGTCAATTTAGTACCAGTTTGAGTACTTTTTGCTTCATTTTCATTTCCATATTGATAATGGTTGGAAACGTTTTTATCAGCTGCAGAAGTACCGGTTGGAGAAGTTTGAGTTTGCCAAGATTTGTTTTTAACTCCACCTTGACTAGCATAAGCTACATTGTTATCTCCATTTTGAGTTTGGGTTGCTTCGTTTTGGCTGTGAGGAGCAAACGGAACACTAACTGCTGCTGCATACCCTAATTGAGTAGCATTGAAAGGAAGTCCGGTTGGTTTTTCGTTTCCTGTTGTACCCTGATCTACGGTAGCTGAATTATAGTTTCCTGTTTGAGTTTGAGTTGCTTTATCCCATCCTCCAAGAGCTGAAGCCGGTGGTGCTATCTGATCTTGCCAGATAGTCGCGCCATTACTGTTTCCTGTTTGAGTTTGATACGCTTTGTTATCGTGATTACTTTGAGAAATAAATGCACCATTGTTGTCTCCTTTTTGTTTTACATCTGCCATATTACTTTTAGCATTGTAAACTCCCGGCATAATACCTTGATAAACTTCTGATTTATTGGTATTTCCTAATTGATCAATTGTAGAAGCATTCGTTTGTCCGTTTTGATTTACGATACCTTGGTCAGAGTTACCAACCTGATTCACAGAAGAAGTGTTTCCTTGAGCAAAAGCTGCTGCACCCACAAATAGCATCGCGGAGATGCTTAAAATTACTTTTTTCATAATAAATATATTTAATTGGTTATTAATACAACTTATTATGTAGGCTAAAGCGAATCTTGGGGTGAAATTCTTTAAGAATCTAACATCATTTGAAAACAAATTTTTGCACTTATTTTCTCTTTTCTGATTCAAAATTAAAAAAAGTTACCCAAACAAAAATCAAGTACAAATACCTATTTCACAATACATTAACGTCTTTTCGATGAAATGTAACACTATCTCGACGAACTACTATTTTTGTTATTTTAGGTCGTCAGAAATTAATTACTTATTGCAATTTCCTTACATTTAATCTAAAACATTTGTTAAAATTAAAAAATAATCGACTTAATTTTAACATAATCGCAAAAAAGCCTGTCTTTTTGAGACAGGCTTTAAATAAATGTTCAGCAAATGTTATTTTGTAAACAACAATTCTCTGTATTTCGTTAATGTCCAGCTTTCATCATCTACCAATAATTCTAATTTATCACAGTGATTACGAATATCTTCAAAATAAGGTTTTACTTTATCGCAGTAGGCTTCTGCCATTTTTTGCGCATCTGTTAACTGATTGGCTGTTTTTCTTTCGTTGGTCATCGCCTCAACTTTAGAATTAATTCCTTCAATGTGACCGGAGATTTCTTTAATCAAAACAATCTGCTCTTTTGCAATCGTTTCAAATTCTTTTCCGAAGATTTCTTTTAATCCTTTTACGTTTTCAATCAAGGTATTTTGATAACGAATTGCAGTAGGAATTACGTGGTTTCTTGAAATATCGCCCAAAACTCTTCCTTCAATCTGAATTTTTTTGGTGTATTCTTCCAATTCAATTTCGTAACGTGCTTCTGCTTCGATGTGATTTAAAATTCCCAATTCACTAAACAAATCCAATGCCTGCTTAGAGACTTTGGCTTTAATGGCTTCAGGTGTAGTTTTAAAATTACTTAAGCCTCTTTTTTTGGCTTCTTTTTCCCAGGCCTCGCTATAACCGTCCCCTTCAAAAAGTATTTTTTTAGACTGTTTGATGTATTCTCTTAAAACATTAAAAATAGCATCGTCTTTTTTCATGTCTTTTGAATCGATCAACGAATCTACTTCTTTTTTAAAGTCTATTAATTGTTTGGCAACAATAGCATTTAGTGTAGTCATCGCGTTCGAACAATTGGCAGTTGAACCCACCGCTCTGAACTCAAATTTATTTCCTGTAAAAGCAAATGGTGATGTTCGGTTTCTATCGGTATTGTCTAAAAGAACGTCCGGAATTTTCCCTACCACATTCAGTTTTAAATCGGTTTTTTCTTCCGGTGATAATTTACCAGTGGTTACACTTTCTAATTCGGATAATACCTTTGTCAATTGTGCTCCGATAAAAACAGAGATAATGGCCGGTGGTGCTTCATTGGCTCCTAATCTGTGGTCATTACTTGCTGTTGCGATTGAGGCTCTCAACAAAGTTTCATTATCATTTACCGCTTTAATAGTATTGATAAAGAAGGTTAAAAACTGCAAATTACTCATTGGCGTCTTACTCGGACTCAATAAGTTCACTCCCGTATCGGTTGCCAATGACCAGTTGTTGTGTTTTCCGGAACCGTTTACTCCTTTAAATGGCTTTTCGTGAAATAATACTTTAAAATCATGACGCTCTGCAACTTTTTGCATTACGTCCATCAATAAAGAGTTATGGTCTACGGCAAGATTGGTTTCTTCAAAAATAGGTGCTAACTCAAATTGGTTAGGTGCTACCTCATTGTGACGGGTTTTTACCGGAATTCCCAATAACATACATTCTTGCTCTAAATCTCTCATATAAGTTAAGGCACGAGTGGGGATAGAACCAAAATAATGATCGTCTAATTGTTGCCCTTTTGCCGAAGTATGTCCCAACAAAGTTCTTCCGGTCATCATTAAATCCGGACGGGAATTTGCCAATGCTTTATCTATAAGGAAGTATTCTTGTTCCCATCCTAAAGTAGCGGTTACTTTTTTGACATTTTTATCAAAATATTTACATACTTCTGTTGCAGCCTCATCCATAACAGACAACGCTCTTAACAATGGGATTTTATTATCTAAGGCTTCTCCTGTATAGGCTATAAAAACGGTTGGAATACATAAAGTGGTACCATATATAAAAGCGGGAGAAGTAGGATCCCAGGCAGTATACCCTCTGGCTTCAAATGTATTTCTGATTCCTCCGTTCGGAAAACTTGAGGCATCAGGTTCTTGTTGTACCAATTGTGCGCCTCCAAATTTTTCAACAGGATCACTGCCATCATAAGAAGTTTCAAAAAAAGCATCGTGTTTTTCTGCGGTTGTCCCCGTAAGTGGCTGAAACCAGTGTGTATAATGTGTTACTCCTTTGGCAAGTGCCCATTCTTTCATTCCCATGGCAATATAATCTGCCAGTTTTCTGTCTATTTTAGTTCCGTGCTGAACGGCGTCTCGTACACCTTTTAAAGCGTCTGAAGTTAAATATTGCTTCATTGCTTTCTCATTAAACACATTTGAACCAAAAATGTTAGACTTTCTGTCTATTTCCTCAAAATGTACCGGCTTTCTTGTAGAAGCTTCTTTTAAAGCTTGGAAACGTAATGTTGACATGTATATAATTTTAAAAATTCGTACTCATTTTCACTAAAAAAAAGAAAAACAAATATAACGAATTAAACCCCCTGTTTGAAACTTAAATCACAGAATTTTATCCAACGATTTATCAACAGAAAAAGCTTTTTACCAAGAATAATTAATTTGAATTGAATAAATATAACAAAACACCGCAGTATTCTTCATTAAACAAACATTTTTTCGCAATTCAGCAGACAGAAAATTCAATAAACAACCTCAATTTTTACGAATTTGCCTTTTTAAGCCTTTAAAAATGCTTTTTACAAAATACACCCCTATCAAAATTATGCTTTTCTAAAAAATTATAGTCATTCAAACAAAATAGCCCCCTAATTTTCAGGAGTAAAAAAATAAATATATCTTTGACCCAGCGAAAAAACAAAAAAACAAAAATTTATATTATTATGGCTAAAATTAAGTTAGAGTACATTTGGTTAGATGGATATGAACCAACTCAAAATCTAAGAAGTAAAACTAAAGTTGAAGAGCACGAAAATTTCAAAGGAACATTAGAAGAACTTGGAAACTGGTCATTTGATGGTTCGTCAACTAAACAAGCTGAGGGAGGTTCTTCAGATTGTCTTTTGGTTCCTGTTGCCATTTATCCAGATCCAACTCGTATTAATGGATACTTAGTTATGTCAGAAGTAATGTATGCTGACGGAAAGCCACACCCTTCTAACGGTAGAGCTACGATTGATGATGATAATGATGATTTTTGGTTTGGTTTTGAACAAGAGTATTTCATCATGGATACTAAAACTTTATTGCCATTAGGTTTCCCTGTTGGAGGTTATCCTGCTCCACAAGGTATGTACTACTGCTCTGTAGGTGGAAAAAACACACACGGAAGAAAATTAGTAGAAGAACATGCTGATTTATGTATTGCTGCGGGAATTAACTTTGAAGGTATTAACCAAGAGGTTGCTTGTGGACAATGGGAATTCCAATTATTCGCTAAAGGAGCTAAAAAAGCCGGTGACGAAATCTGGATTGCCAGATACTTACTGGATCGTTTGACTGAAAAATACGGTTACTATATCGAATACCACCCAAAACCACTTGGAGACACCGATTGGAATGGTTCTGGTATGCATGCTAACTTCTCTAACGAAGTTTTAAGAACATGTGGAGATCAGGCTACTTACGAAAGAATCTGTGAGGCTTTCAGACCTGTTACTGCTGAGCACATCGCGGTTTACGGAGCTTACAACGACTTACGTTTAACCGGTAAACACGAAACGGCTTCTATTCATGATTTCTCTTATGGAATTTCTGATAGAGGAGCTTCAATCAGAATCCCTTTAATTACAGTTCAAAAAGGCTGGAAAGGTTGGTTAGAAGACAGAAGACCTGCTTCAAATGGAGATCCATACAAAATCGCAGCAAGAATTATCAAAACTGTAAAATCAGCTTTGTAATTCATCGCTTAAATTATATTCAAAAGTGCCATCAAAATTGATGGCACTTTTTTTTTAGCCGCTTTTATTATCTAAACCTAACAGGTTTTAGAAACCTGTTAGGTTTTTAAAAACGATTCGTTGTCAGTTCGAGCGAAGTCAAGAACCTTTTCGTCTTAAACCTAACAGGTTTTAAAAACCTATTTGGTTTAATAAATAACTTTTGGATAATTACTTTTTAAGTTTAATATCAAAAACTATCTTTGTAAATCACTAATAAATAGCATCATGACAGTCTGGATTCTCTTCTTGTTAGCCGTAGTTTTTATTTTAGCTTTAGATTTAGGTGTTTTCAATAAAACACCACACATTATTAGTACTAAAGAAGCCAGCAAATGGACCCTGATCTGGGTAACGCTTTCTTTTCTGTTCTCCGGAGTAATATACTGGTTGTACACTACCGACTACATTTCAAATCCGGACAATCTGAAACCTGCTGTGGCTTCCATGAAATTCATCACAGGATATTTAATTGAGTTGTCCTTGAGTGTTGACAATATCTTTGTGATTGCTATTATTTTTGCTTCTTTCAAAATACCTCAAAAATACCAACACCGCGTTTTATTCTGGGGAATTTTGGGCGCGATCGTCTTCCGCGGACTAATGATTTTCTTTGGTGTACTATTAATTAATAAATTCACCTGGACGACTTATGTATTTGGTGCTTTCTTGCTTTTTACCGCCATCAAAATGTTATTCTCGGGTGAAGAGGAAGATTTCAACCCCAAAGATTCTTTCGTATACAAAACCTTAGGGAAGATTATTCCGATTACCTCACATATGGATCATGAGCGATTTTTCATCCTAACCGACAAAGGAAAAAAAGCCGCTACCCCCCTATTCGTTGCTTTGATCGTCATTGAAGTTATGGACGTACTTTTTGCCGTAGACAGTGTTCCGGCAATCCTGGCCATTACATCTGATCCCTTTTTAGTGTTTAGTTCTAATATTTTCGCGATTCTCGGATTGCGTTCAATGTACTTTTTCCTGGCCAATATGCTGGAAAAATTCAGTTATTTAGAATACAGTTTGGTGGCTATTTTAGCCTTTGTCGGATTAAAAATGCTGCTACACCATTATATCTACATTCCGGAATGGGCTTCTTTAGGGTTTATCGCACTCTCGCTTTTAGTTGGGATTTTGGTTTCTTTGAAGTATGGTAAAACCAAGGAGGCTGTAGAAAAAGAAAAATAAGCTTTACATCTCTATTTAAATATATACAAAAGGAAATCGCAATGATTTCCTTTTTTTATTTCTGAAAGTTTTTATTTTATCATAAAATATGATTTTAATCATAATAAACTTATTTACTATGTATTAATAGTAAGAAAAATAAACTATTTAGTTGTATTTTTACAACATTATTAATATCACACACCATATTTATTATGAAAAAAAATTACGCTTTTTTAGTCTTTCTTCTGCTTTCCTGTTCGTTTGCAGTGGCACAGAAGGTTACGCTTACGCCATTAGTCGTCAACGGCAAAAATGTAATCAGTACAAATCCAATAAATCTGGAATCCAAAAGCCAATCTAATGCATCCTTATCAGCAAAAATAGAATCTCCTGTCCCGGTCGGGGCTGAAGGTACTATCGCAATCTATTTCACAAAAGACCCTGCAATTAATCCTAAAGTTGTTTCAGGAGGACCTGAAAGAATTACAAGTTTTATACAAGGCAAAACTTCAACCAGTAATTTTGAGATTATTCTGAATTTAACCGATTTTAATACTACCGGAGGATATATATTCGCCCAATACAAAACGAATTCAGGTTTAACTTATAAAAGTAATAACGTATCTGTTGTAAAAGAAGGAACTCCACCTGTAACTCCGCCTGTAACCCCACCTGTGACTCCACCTGTTGTAAACTTAGAAAACACTATATGCTGCGATCAAATTGTAAGATACGGAGATAAACCAGCTCCAATTGTAGGATCTTATTTAGACCCCAAGATAGCTTATGGCGAATGGCACGATGTTACTGACGGTAAATCACCAAGCACAAGAAATTACATAGGGAATGATTCTGACTATAAAACTGAAAATAATATATTATTAGTCGATTATTTAATCAAAAATACAACCATAAAACGAAGATATGGTAATTATTATTTTGATAATATCAGCAATGCTGTTTACTTAACAATAATCCCATCACCAATAATAAATGAAATTTCTGTCCTTGAATCAGGGCCAAATAGTCAAGGATTTATAGAAATTATCGACACCAATCCAAAACTAATAGGTTCAGAAAGTGGCAGGGATGTTAATTTGAGTATTTTAAAAAATTCAAATCATATCCCACAAAGAGGAGATAGTTTTGACAATGTCGAACGATATGAATGGCAATATGCTGAAACAGACGAAAAAGATAGCTACCGTTATAAAAAATGGATCACGATCGAAAATGAAAACTCTTCATACTTAAATTTCTTTTACCCAAAAAACATTTCAAACGACACAAATAACTACTTTAGCATCAGAAGAATTTCAACGTACAAGGGCATTAGTAGGGTTAGCAATTTATTAAACGTAATACCCCGAAAAGTTAGTTTCAACAATATGATTTGTTGTGATCAAGTATTAGGTCAAGACGCATCGTTAAAAACAATTGAAAAACCTTCTACAATTACTGGCTCTACTCCATCAATTGAACACCTAAATCTTCCCGGCAAAAAACTTGAGCTTGCAAGCATTTCTTATCAATGGCAAAGTCAATCAATTAGCACTGGTAGACCAAACACATACGGTACTTGGTCAAACATTACTGGTGCAACATCTAAAGACTATCTTCCAAGTCCTTTAGAATTTAAAGTTGACCCCAGACGAGGATTAACAATTGAAACCACTTACAACTTCAGACGAGTTGCAACAATAAACTATGTAATTGAGAATATAGTCAATGGAGCCTTAACAAATGTTAGCACAAAATCTTACAGTAACGAAATAAATATGAAATCAGGACGAGTTTATGGTCCTGCAACATTAATTGCATATCCAAATCCTGCAAAATCAGTTATAAATATTGAAAACAAAGCTACCGATTATATTTTATCTAATACTAAAATAAGTATAACAAACACTATGGGGGCTATCGTAAATTCAAATAATTTTTCAATAATAAGCCCAAACTTAATAAGTATAGATGTTTCAAATTTAGCTATTGGAACATATTTTATCAATGTTGATCCTGGAACTGGCAGACGAGGCACAGGCATGGTCCAACTAACTTTTCTAAAAAGCAATTAAAAAAAAAGGAAATCTTACGATTTCCTTTTTTTTATATAAATTAAAATTAAAAATTAATTTTTTGAATTTCGCTTTCGTTTAATTTTGCTGCCTTCATCACTTCCAAATAACTATTTTTATTTACAGTTTTAGCTAACGTAGAAGGAATAACAACAACCCTAAAAGTTTGACTATTTATTAGACTTGGTTCTTCAGCCAAATTAAAAGAAGCTATTACTATAATATTAAAGTCTTCTTTACTGAAATCAAAGAAATAATCTGCAGTATCTCCATTATCAAAATTTATTGTTTTTGGTATTAACTGCCAAACTGGGGCACCAGAATTAGTTTGATCTGTCTTTCTATAAATCAAAACAGTTTCATCATTAAATAAAACAGGATTAAAATTAGCGCCAAATTGGTACTTGAAATTAGTAATCCTTGTTAAGTTCACATTATTAATTTGAAAAGCGGATGGTGCTAAACCATCATATCCATCTTGTCCCGGAGGCCCTTCAGGTCCTTCACAACTAGAAAACACAATTAATCCAACAACTGCAAATAAGGTAAGTATCTTTTTCATAATTTATATATTTTTAAGTTTCTATATATAAAGGTATTCCAAAAACCAAACCAAAAAAAACGATTGAGGGTATTTTACCTTAATATTTTTTGCTATTTCTCATTATTTCTTACTAACTACTTGATTTTTAAGTAGTATTTTATTAAAAAACAACACATGGTACGGCAATGAATTCTCCCAATAGTCCCAAGTGTGTGCTCCGGGGCGTTCGGTATAATCATGATCTACTTTATTGTAAACCAATCTGCGGTGTAATTCTCTATTGGGTTCAATCAGAAAATCGTTAACACCACAGTCTATAATTAAAGGTAGTTTATTGGCTTTTAGTTTATCTATCATCGCCAATACAGAATTCTGCTCGTACAATTCGGTATTACTGCTTTTATCACCAAAAACTGGCTGCATTAATTTTATCACCTGAGTAGAAGAATCTCTGTTGAGCATCGCGCTCATGTCTACTGCCCCACTCATGCTTCCGGCCGCACAAAACAAATCAGGATGTCTGCCGGAGAGATACAAAGCACCGTGTCCGCCCATAGAAAGCCCTGTAATGACACGACCATTTCTGTTGCTTATCGTCCGGTATGTTTTATCTACTTTCTGAATCACTTCCTGCGTGATAAAAGTCTCAAACTGACTTTCTTTATTCATAGGACTATCCAGATAGAAACTAAATGTTTCTCCTTCGGGCATTACAATAATCATATTGTATTGGTCCGACAAATTTTGGACTAGCTTTTTGTTCGGAGTATTTTTCAACCAGTCACTAAAATGACCGTAGGCACCATGCAATAAATACATAACGGGATAGGTCGACTTGCTTTTGGCATAGGTATTCGGCAATACAACCGCGGCTTTGTAGGTTTTGCCCATCGCTGTACTTGCAATTTGTAAAGTATCTACTTTTGCCGCATAACTCACTGAGGTGATGCCTATAAGAAATACTACTACTAGAGCTCTGATGTTTTTCATATTGGTGTTTTTTTTGATTAGGGATTGTAAATATAACTTTTTCCAGGTAAAAGATTATTTGTGTGCGTGTTTTTTAACCGCAAGGGTCGCAAAGGGTTAACGCAAAGTTCGCTGAGATTTTTTATTTTGGAAATGGTTGCTTTTTTTTAAACTACAAGGGTAGTAAAAGCATAATTTTAGCTCGTGGAATCGTAAAGTTTTTTCTCTGGCGAGCAGATTAAGCAGATTTATTTACCTTTTATCAACGCAACAAAAAAATCAGCCAAATCTGCCAAATCTGCGTGAAAAAAAAAATCAAGCACCTAAAAAAGTCTTTACTTGATAATTATCTTATGTTCATTACGGTACTGCGAGGCGCTTTTACCTGTATATTGCTTAAATGATTTGCTAAAGTGACTAAAGTTATTAAAACCACTTTCGTAGCAGACTTCATTTATGGTTATTGGTTTTTCCGCCAAAAGTTTTGAGGCATGAACCAAACGATATTCGTTTACAAATTCTGTAAATGTTTTGCTGGATATTTTCTTGAAATACCTGCAGAAAGAAGGCGTAGTCATACTCACTAAACTCGAAACTTCATCTATGGCAATCGATTCCTGGAAATGATCTTTAACGTAATTAAAAACCACATTTATCCGGTCACTGTCCTGCGCATTTAACTCAAGAGAGAAACCATTAGCATTAAGCACCGTATATTCCTCTGAAGATTCTAATTCATCCAAAATACTCAGGAGTGTTAATAAACGTTCGAAAGGAAGCTGATCCCCCATCATTTCTATCTTTTTGCCGATATTTTTTTTTGTATCCCCGCCAAATGCTATTCCAGCGTTGGCTTGGTTAATGACACTTAACACCTTTTTCATTTCGGGAGCGACAAAAAAATCATTCCCTAAAAATTCCGGTTTAAGATGAATCACGATTTCATTTTTATTTCCTGTTTGTTCATTAGTAAAACCACAATGAGGCATATTCGAACCGATTAAAAGCAAATCTCCATTTGTATAATACGAAATATGGCTCCCAATTTGCCTTTTTCCTGCTCCTCCGTTTATATAAACCAATTCAATTTCAGGATGATAATGCCATAAATGTGTTTTGCTATTGGTCTTTTCAGCATGTTTCGTATAGGTAAAAGAACTTCCGTATGAATTGGATATTATTTCAAGAGTCGGAACGATAGTCTTCATGCTAAGGATTTTAAAAAATAATAACAAATTTAACAAAAACGCCTAACATAATTCATATTTTAACCTATATCGGTTTCGTAAACAAGAATATAGTGCAAAAAATCAAAAATAGCTAAAACTGAATAATGACCTAAATAGTCATTTTTTTTGCATCTGATTTTTTATCACTACTTTTTTTTTACAAATCGTATTTAATCTGCCTATTTTATACAAATACGGTAATTTTTGTAAGAAAGTCGGAAGAAAAAACAAAACACTATATTCAATAAATAATTAAAAAATAATTACTCAATCAACCAAAACGCCTACAATACTTTAAATTTTAACCTATAACGGTTTCGTAAATGAGAATACAGCATACAAATCAGTCAATAGAGTTGTGCAAAAAAAATTAAAATCGAAGTACTTTAGCAATAGAAATACAAGCATGGTAACATGCTGGTAGAGTTTATACTGCATAGTATAAAACGAGGTTTGATAGTTAGTAAAGTTTAAAAACATTTAATTGTTTTTAAAAACAGCTCTTTGTGGTTACTGAGCTGTTTTTTTATGCCTTATTTGGATCAGCTTCAAAGATCAAAAAGGGACAAAGGTTAAAAAAGCAGACAAAGACTTGGTGGCTCTGCATTTTCCCGAACTACTATGTGACACAATAAAACGTCTTTTATTTCACTAGCACTTTTTTGTAAGAAGAACAGAAAAAGAAAAATCAATCCACCACACACAAACATTAAACAATAATATCATAATTAACAAAAACACCTAAAATAATTCAAATTTTAACCTATAACGGTTTCGTAAATGAGAATACAGCATCACAATTAGCCAATAGAGTTGTGAAAAATCATGTAAGACTGGAGTAATTTAGCACCATAGAATTAGAACTATTAATCTAAAAAACAACAGTCATGAAAAAGATTTTAAAATTAAGTTTAGTATGTGCAGTGCTTTTCACAGGAATGAGCTCTTATGCAATCGACGGGAATGAAGATTTTAATCTTCATGTATTAAAAGCAAACGGAAAACAAATTACGTTTGCATTGAATCAGGTTAAGAAAGCCCATCTGGCTATCTATGACAAAGAGAATACTCTTATTTATTCTGAAAATGCTTCGGGCACAGTTGGAATTTTGAGAACTTTTAACCTGGAAGAATTACCGCAAGGAACGTACTTCTTAGAAGTGGAAGATAATGCAAAAAAAGTAAGACATGAGATTACAATTACGGATGACACATCTGTTTTATCCCGAAAAGCACTTTCATCTGTTTACAAAACCGGTTTGTCTGCCAAAAACAGCAGCATAGCGGTACGTTAAAAAACATACCTATTATCTGGTATAAAAATGTTTTTATATTGTTAGTTATATAAAACGATTGTTTAAAAAACAGCTCCTTGTTAATCATTGAGCTGTTTTTTTATGCAGAACGTTATTGAATATTTCACAAGCCTTGTGTTTCATTTTTTAACTGCAAGGGGCGCGAAGTTTAATCATGGTATAGTAAATCCTTTTAAATTTTGCACCTATTTTTTTTCACACAGATTTAGCAGATTAGGCTGATCTGTTTACCTCTTATAAAAAATCTGTTCAATCTGCTAAATCTGCGTGAAAAAGAAAAACTTTGTAACTCTGAACCTCTAAGCCTGTTCCCAAAACCCTAACCCCTTGTACACTTAGCGTTCAACACAAATAAAAGCCTTTGCGGACTTTGCGATTAAACTTCCTAATCGCAAAACCCACAAAGGTTTCGCAAGAAATACAAAGGCCAATCTTAAATGAACTTTTATAACTTATATGGTTAAAAAAAATATCGCTGTTCTTTTTTGTATCCCGCCACAGATTAAAGGATTAAAACGATTCAATAATCTGTGCGAATCTTTCTAATCTGTGGCAGAAAATAATTCGTACCAATTCGATCAACGGAGCAGTTATTTTTGTCAGAAATTACATGATTTCAAAACATAATTCGTAGTGCTTTTTTTCATTTGAAAAATTATTCTTAATAATTTTTAAGATCCTGATTTGTACTGCATTAAAAAAAAGCACCTACAAAAACATCCGGAAATCCAGTAATGACGTACATAGTTCGTACAAAACACCGAAAGCGTTTTAATTCAGCACCTTATGTCTTTTAAAAAAATATTTTTTTTATATGAAATTCAATTTCTATTTGTAGTTTTGCGCGGTTCACGATTTAAATTTAAAAAAAATGACAAGATTTATCAAATTAGGCTTGGTTGTAGCCGTGTTTTTAACAACTGTGTTTACTTATGCAATTGATGGAAAAGGGGATTATATCTTGTATATAAAAACCGGAAATGGAAAGGTAGTAAGCTTTACTATAAACACCGTTGAGAAATCAAGTTTTTCAATCTTCGACGTAAATAATAATTTAGTCTATACAGGAACTTCTGCTACAGATGAATTAGAAATTTCAAAAACATTAAGTTTAGAAGCTTATCCAGCTGGAACTTATACCTTGGAAGTAACTGAAAATGGTAAAATCACAAAGCATGAAATTACGGTTTCAACAAAGAAAACAAAAACCGTTAAACTTGACGAATCTGTAAATAAAAGTCCAGCATTCCGTCGTTAATTTTTTGTCTCAAAAAGCAAAAGCAGCTCTTTACGGAGCTGCTTTTTTTGTTTACCACAGATTTTTATTTTACAATTACTGTATAATTAATGTCTGTTGTTTGACTTTTATAATAAGAAACAGCGATATCCTTAATGGCATTTACTCTTTGCTTTTCTAAACTAACTTCGTCGTTGTATTGTTTCATTTGAAAATCCCATTGTTTCTTTTCCTCCGCGTTCACTTTTGTTTCTACGGTTTTCGCCATAGTTTGTGACTCTTTAAAACAAGGGGAAGAAGGATCAATTTCAGCTAAAATATTCAACGCTCCAACATAATCGTTTGTTGCGATTGTTGTTCTCGCTAATTGCATTTGTTTCGCACAATTATTTTTCTGAAAACCTTTGTACGCTTCAATTGCTTTCACCTGAACTTGGCTATAGCAACTCACAGCGTCAGGAATTGACATCAGTAAACCTAAAGCTTGTTCATATTGCTGCGTTTTTACAAATCCATCCGATTTTTTAATAAGCTCAGTGCATTTGGTTTCGTAATATTGAAAAATTTTCTTTTTACTCTCCTCAATAAACTTTTTGTAGCCCGGATCGTTTGTTGCAATTTTAGAAATCGCATTGGTGATGGCCAATTCTTTACTACTTCCACTCCCTTTGATTGCTTTGGTAATAGTCGAAAACAAAATATTGCTGTCTACTTGTTTCACAAACAAACTAAAATCAATAGTAACAACTGTTATGTTTTGCATTCCGCCTTCCACAACATTAGTTTCGTTAACGGCAAATTTCGGATAAATCACAAAATTATTACCATAACCCGAATCCGACAAACCTGAACTTGTCACGATCTGAGAGATTTTTGTATCTAATTTTGAGAGTTGAGAATCGCCTAAATCCTCCATGTATTCAGGTACCACTACCGAAAGAGAAATTTTTCCGATATCATTGGTTGTTTGTGCTTTTGCCACTAATGAAAAAAGCCAAACAATTAGTATAAAGTAAATATTTTTCATCTCTATTTATTTAATTGTGATGTAAATCGTACTGCTTTTAACATCTTTTGCCGGTTGCAATCCTAATCCTTTGAAGAATTTAAAAAGCTCAAGCGCAAATTTATTTGGATTATAATTATTACCCGTTGCTTGATCCTTTAATGGGATTTTAACATCGTCAAGTATCATTTTCAAGTCAGTTGTTCCTTGAATATGATAGTTGTTTTTAAAGGCATTTTTTTCCATCCAGGCCTCGATTTGATCTGATAATGGTAAACCATCAGAACCAATTTCTGAAGCCATATTGTGCTGTGAACCTGCGTCAAAACTAATATCTACAATTACAGACTTACCATTATTTACAATGTCTGTAAATTTGGCTTGCATAACATTAAGAAAATCCTGAATACAACTTTCAACCGCTTTTGACGCTAATTTGTTGTAATCTTCAGTGTAAAATCTACCGCTTTCTCCAACTTTATTGGCCAATGAATTTCCGGTTGATGCTTCATAAGCCGTCAAAATTAACTTAACCGAATTTCCCGAACTTGTATTGTCAATAATAACTTCTGCCTGCACATAAACATCTGCACCGGACATTTGAATAATTTGCGACTTAATATCCGTTTGATTATCTGAAGTAAAAACGTGATTGTCTTTGGCAGCCTTTAATTTTGCAATAAAATCTACAGTTGTAAAACCTCTGCTGTCAAAACCTTCCTTTATTTTTGTTATGGCAATTCTTTTGTTTGGGTCATCTTCTAAAACAGTTCTCAAATCTTCCCCTTCTCTTGTATAAGGGATTACCATTATTTTAGGTTGAACTGTTACTACTTGCCCACCGCTATTTGTTGCAGGATTTTGACTAAATGCAAAATTTGTAACGCATAACGTTACAAATAAAACCATATAATTAATATATTTATATTTCATAAATTTTATTTTAAAATCCAAACTTGCGGATTATGTTGTTTTGTTCAAGGTCTGTTCGCAATGCCGCCAGATTGACTTTGACATCTAAAGTCAGACTTTTTGCACCTCCCTTTTGTTTTGCAAAATCGCTTACCGGAATACTCGACATAAAGAAAGTTTTATATCTTTTTTGAGTATAAAATTTTTCAAAATAGGTTTTATGCTTTTCTATCTCTTCTGACTCATTAGTTCCAACTAAGGCCGACTTCTGCTCTGATTCCGGAAGCCCTCTAAAAAGCAATACGTTAATCGCATTTTTTTCTGCTTCACTAATTGCTTCCATCTCATTTGAACCATTACCAATTGTTCGCATCGTAATCGTTCCTGCATTTCCTGAAACATAATTAACCTCAGAAGTTGGAAGTGTTTTTTGACTACAGCTATACGTGAATGAAATTAAAATCAGAAGAACTAAAACACCTATTCTTTTTAATAAAGTCATGTTGTACTTATTTTACGATTAGTTTACACGTCAATTTTTCTGCCGCATTAAATCTTGACAAAATTTCCTTTCCACCGTCAGAAACAGCACATTCAGAGAAATCATTTCCGGCCACTTTAACTACTTTTAATTCTCCGATCTGAGATGGATAAGGCTTACCGTCAATCAATTCGTTTTTTTCAACGATTAATTTGTCTCCTTCTTTAAAACCAAATTCTTTACCACCTGAAATTAAAACAACAGCTGCTGATTCTTTTTTTACGGTCAAGACTTTACTGATTTTAGTTGTTAAAGGAAAGGTTTTGATAAAATACTCGCTTAATTTAGGTTCAATAGACTTTAAAGCTTCGTTCACAGCACTTTCAGGTGATAACATCAACGGACTAACAGAGGTTTGAAAACTTTCTGCCTCAGTAGTTTGTCCTGTCTCTACTTCGTTTACTTTTAGCGTAAAAGCAACACTTGATTTGTAACCGTTTACAGTACCATCTGTATTTTTTATCGCGTAAACACTCATTTTTAGTATATTCCCAATAATCATATTTTGGGCAGCCAAAGCAACATCTTGTTTGGCTGTGTTTTTACTATCAAGAAAAGCTTCCGTTTTTTGAAACTCCAATTCCTCTTTTACTTTGTCATAACTTGTTCGGTCAACAACTGTAAAACGTCTTGTATTCGTAACAATCTGAACTACTTTTTCGGCAACTGCTCCCGAATATTTAGAATCGACTTCAGAAGTAAAAGCAGCAACACCTACAACCGGTTTCGTTGCTGCTTGTGAATAGCCCACAAGGCTATTCAAAAGCAGTACTAAAAGAAAATATAAATTTCTCATATAATTAATAGTTTCCTGATGATTTCAAAGTAGAAATTAAATTGTTTACCACTTTTAAGTTTAAGTTTAATTCCGGTAAAACCAAAGCCATTACATCTTTTGAAAAGTTTAATGATTTAGCTCCTTTTGGTGCTTGCATCATTCCGGCTCCTTTTAAATCTGTTGAAGCAGTAGCAACAGTTGCTGATGCCTCTGAAACTGTTTTGATTTGTGTAGCAATATTTAATCCTAAAGCATTAAGTTCATCTAAAGTTGGTTTTTTAACGGTTACATCTGCAACACCGTCAACAGATTCTCCAACTGTTCTTTTGTACATTTCAGGAATCAATACATTTAATTCTTTTGAAGAAGTTAACATTTGTGATGAATTTGCTGCAAGTCCATCAACGCTTGAGATACCTGAAGGTTTTGGTGCAGATAATTTTTCCAGTTTAGCTTTACGTTCTTCAGCATCTTTTGATTTCATTTCTGATTTCAAAACTTCACGTTCTGCTTTTAATTCATCTTTTGTTTTGGCCTGTGCAAAACAGTTTTGTTGCATTACTAAAATTAAACCTAGGCAAATTGCTGCTTTGTAAACTAATTTTGTTAACATAATTCTTTTGTTTTTTGTTTTGATTTCCTTACTCTTTAGGATTTTCAGTTACTCCCCGTTTATTTAAGTGGTGTCTGAACTCCACCCTTATTTTGGCTAAACTAGGTATTATCTTCGGAATTTTTTTACGGTTTTCCACATTCTGGCTGTTTTAAATTTTATTTTTTAATAAAACTTAACTTACCGCAACATAAACGACTATTTTTTTGAAAATAAGTGATCACTTTTATAAAGATCTGATTATCCGAAACTACCCATAACAAAGGGGCTCGAAGAGCTATTAGTGCGAGTTTAAGGTCTCTTAAAATTTTTTATTATCAATCGCACACTCTATCTAAGTAATCATTTGAAAAGAGCATTATATTTTGAAAATAAAAAAAACGAAAAAGTGATTCGTTTTACTTTGTACCATTGAAAAATGAGATTTCCTCTTTACAACGAAAACTATAATTTACTATAGACAGAAGGATTTGCTATAGTTAAATTATATATTGGAAAAATTATGGTCTTAAAAAAAAAACAAAAGCAGTTAAACTTGGCGAATCTGTAAATAAAAGTCCTGTATTTCATCGTTAGTTTTTTTGTTTTTCACCTCTAAAAAAGGGCTGTTCGTTTTGAACAACCCTTTTTTAGTTTCCTTTTAAATGACTCAAAGTATCTTTAGCATTTAATGTCGTTACTACTTTTCTTCCTGTTTTAGATTCCAATTCTGTTAAAGCAACTTTTGCAACATTACCGCCTTGTTTTGCAATTTCTTTACTTGAATCAAAATCCTCCGGCTGAACTGCAACTGAAATCTCTTTTGTTGAAGCTTCTGCCAGCATATTCAAAATCAATTCGGTATTAGTCATATTATCCCTCAAATTCTCTTTCTTTAATCCTTTAAAGGTTTTATATTCTTTAGTCGTTTTGCCGGACCATTCATTTGATATTATATCCGTTAAAATCGCGAATTGACCTCCCGATTTAATCCCGCGATGTTTCCATTCGTCTGTAAGTTCTTTTCTAATTTCGATACTTTTTAAACGCTGGTTGATCCAGCTTTCTGCGTATCCCATTTTTAAATATTGCTCTAAAGCCCGATCAATCGAAAGTTCAGGATCTTCCAATTCATCCAGCCTTTCTGCTCCGACCTGAGCGAGCCATAACTTAAAAGGTTCCGCTTTTGGCGACGGAACAGACTGAATTAATCGGAAAAGTTGTTCTGTATTGGCAACGTCAGCTAAGCGCATTTTACCATCAGCAGCTTTCATCTTCAAACTGTGACAATTCGTCACGGTTTCATTTCCTTCTTCTTTTAAACGCTGTTTTAATTTTCGCCAGTAAGCATTTGCATCAACACTTTCAGTTAATACACCAATAACATCAACGATAGAAAAATACCATTTCTCTTCCTCCTGGTTCCAAACGACTCTCACTTTCTTTTCTTCGAATAATTGAATGTTTTCTGAATGTTCCATAATCTGAATCTACAAAATTTTAATTCTCAAATTTAAGGTTATTTGTTGGCAATAACAATTAAATTGAAAGAAAAAACTTTCTTTTTTAAAACAATAGAGGATTAACGACTACTATTTACAATCGTAAATTGAATAAACAACAATCCACATACCACGATTAATAAATATATAAATCCCTTAATATCATTAATCTCTCTGTCTTCTTTCAGAATTAATTTTCTGAATTTTTCTGAAACTAAAACTAAAATCGAGCTAATCAAAACCAGACCAACAGCCAGGTTCATACCTATTCCAATTGGAAAACCTTCTGGCTTCTCTTGCAGAAAAAAAGGAACAATATCATATAAAAAAAGAAAATTCCAAGTCACAACAAAAAATAGAACAGCGCCTTTTTTTATTGGAAATCCTCGCTTGTTTTGTCTTTCTATAATTTCAAAATCATGTTCGCTTAGTTCTGAGTTTGAGTTTTCTAAAAACCCTGTTTTCTTAATTTCATTAAGTACCGTCTCTAGATTTTTAAAAGTCCAGAATATAACTTCTGAATTGTATTTTTCAACCCTGTGCTTAATTTTTATTCCATTTCCAATTATCGGAATCGAGGTATAGGCTTCTATAGAAATGATATCTTTTGGTAGAAAAACCAAATTCCCCACAATAGAAGCATTAATTTTTAAAACATCTTTATCAACATACAAATTAGCAAGGGGATAGCTTGCGTTTGCTTTACCTATTCTTGCTCCTCCGGTAAGGGTATATTTTTCGCTCATCAATTATTATTTTTATTTGTATCAATCTGTCGTTGGCGCGGGCACAATGTCACTAAGTTAAGATATTTTTTCACGCAGATTCTGCGGATTCTGCGGATTTTTTTTATTTTAATCTGCTAAAATCTGCGTGAGACTATTTTTGATAATCCATAATATAATGACATTGGGCACGAGCATCCCGCTCTTATACCGTTTATAGTGTCCGAAAAAATCAGTAATAAATATCTAAAATAATCTTTTTATCAGAAGCATCAATTAGCTTCTCGATTCGTTTATAAAACCTTTCATTGACCATTGGACAACCGTAACTGTTGCAAATCGGGGTATCTTGTTCCTCATACGGAACCTTACTATACTTATGCAAAACAATATTTCTTAAAAAGGCATTGTCATTTGTCTTGTCTAAACCATGTAATTTGTATGCCTTTCCGAAATCTCCGTTATAACTATACCCAATGTAATATTTTCCTAATGATGTAGAAAGTGAATTATTGACATTGCTAAATTTTAATTCTCCTTCAACTTTTGTTTCAGATCCCGAACCGTGAGCCACTAAACCTTTATCGATTACTTTATTATTTTGTAAATCATAAACAAAGAATCTGTTCTTTCCCGAACTAATTTTCATGTCGATAAAAAAGGCAGTTTTGTTACTGTATTTAGAATCACTCGCAACTAGTTTTTTTACTGCACTAACTCTTTTGGTAAATTTATCGTCAGCTTTTTTATCAAAAACTGTCTCTTCTTTAGGATTCTTTACAAATAATATTATACCAAATAGTACGATTATAAGAATTAGCAAAGAGAGGATTATTTTACGCATGATTTTATATTACAGAAGTCGAAATATACTATAAATTAACTTTATAAAAATAAAAAATTAGTCGCATAAACATTCTTCCCTTAAAAAAAATGTTCTGAAATTAACTGTAAATTATTTCTTATAACCGCTTTAAAAAATCGATAAAACGAAAAAAAATCAGCCAAAAAACAAGTTATACTACTGATTTAGATATATTTGTAAACATAAGAATACCAAAAAAAATATTCAATAAAAAATGAGAATCAAAACTACTATTTCAAATTAATACTATGCAAAAAAACCTTATTGTTTTACTGGTATTAATTGTATTTTCATTTCGTGCTGCTGCGCAAAATCAAACTGTTTATATCACGGATAAAGTAAGCGACAAATATGCTTATGTTGACGTCATAAAAACATATGAAAAAATCGCTGCAAAAGGCTATAAATCAATAGACTTATTTCAGAAATTAGGAGATTCATCTTATTCTCGCAATAAATTAGAAAAAGCTGCTGTGTGGTACGATCAATTATTTGCCATGACATCAGATTTAGAGGCTGAATATTATTACCGTTATGCAGAATCTCTAAGGTTTATTTGTCAAAATGAAAAAGCCGACGCTGTTATTAAAAAACTGCAAGGCAGATCTAAAACATCAATAAAAAAGAAGGTTTAATTTGTTTTTTTCAAATACGATTTCACGTTTAAAGCTTTTAAACCATATAAGTAATGTAAGTTCATATTATTTTAAGCATTTTCACTTTAATAAATTTAAATTACTTATTGGAATTATAACTTTTACTACCCCATAATTTTTGTCTAAAATTGGTACTTATTCAACATAACCAATAAAAAAACAGCTTTCTAAAAGCTGTCTTTATAAGTAAATCTCATTAGAGATTATTACTTTCCTTTTAGTAATTTTTCTAAATATTCGATTTTGTCTTCTTCAGATTGAAGCAAACGTTCGTAGAACTTTTTATTTTCTTCTACTGTCTCTTTTACCTCAATCAACTTCAGTAATAATTTTATACAATTCTTCGCAATAAGCAAATTTATCATTTTGTTGGTTTCTTTTACTTTCCTGCCCCGTTTCATAAACCGAAACCTGAAACCAATATAATACTCTAATAACCATATTCTGCGTTAAAGGATTTTTGTCGTCTGACTTCATCATCTTCAAATCTTTAATTTCAGATTTCCAAAACTTAAAATTAGCCTTACCCTTAGCCGATTTTAATTCCTGGTCAAAACGAAGCGAAAGTTTATCTAAAAGTTCATTTTCCAAAATATTTATCTTCTCCATTTTGGTGACTTCCTCCTTATATTCTCTGTTTTTTTTGATTTCGGCAATCTTAGCTCTTAGAAAATTGTCTTCATTGGTATTAAAAAAAGTAATGCCTTTTTCATAGGCATTCACCGAAGGGACCATTTCTTTATTGGTCTTTAAACTATCGGCGATTCGTACATCAGCATCATAAATTCTTTTAATAATGGTATCATTCTTTGGTCTTATATTTTTTCTATAAGCCTGAATTTCCAACCAGTCAAATGCGCGAAGCATTTCAGATTGTTTGGGCCAAACGTGCTCTTCATGAGAAATAAAAAGGGTGTTCACCATCTTTGCGTTATCCAGCCATTGTTTATTTCCTATCATTTCCTGATAATTCATATCCCGATCGCCAACCATGCCTACATAGGAGAATTTATTAGAAGGAGGTATAAACTTATCCATATTATTAAAAGAAGCACCACAAGCAATAACTCCTTGAAAAGCGCCCGTAGATATTCCGAAATAACTGGCCAATCTTGCACCACCCGAAAAACCTGCTATATAAAGTTGTGAAGTATCAATAGCATAAGTTTGCAATACATCCTCAAATAATCTATTGGCAACAGCGATATTATCTTGAATAGATCCATTTCTTAACGTATTAGAACATACCAAAATATAATGATACTCTTCTGCAGCCAGAATAAAGGGTTCAATCCCTATTTTGCCTCTCGCATCGGGTTCAAAAATAAAAACTAATGCCAATGGAGTTTTAGCATCGTATTTTTTAGGAAAATAGATGGCATACGATTCCGTTGGGGCACTTGCAATTTTCATCGAATCGATAATAACTCCCGTTGGTAACAATTGCTTCTCCTGAGTGTATCCAAAAACCGTAACAAAAAGAAACAGAATAGAATAGATAGTATTTTTCATAACACTAAAATAAAAAAAACCTCTCATTTCTGAGAAGTTTTCCAATATTAAAAAGATAACTATTTGAAGATAGTTCTTCTAAATGTTATTTAACACATAGAAACATAGTTACTCTCAACGGGTTGAAATAACTACATATTCCTTCTATACTGCCCGTCCACTTCAAACAACGCCGAAGTAATCTGACCTAAAGAACAAACTTTTGTAGCCTCCATTAAATGATCGAATTTTCGTTTTTTTATGAAAGCTTCATCTATTTCTAGTTTTTAATAATCTTTTTATTAATCAAAGTTCCATTCCTCTTTATTTGAGCGCTATAAATTCCTTTAGGTAACTTAGAAATATCAATTTGAGAAGAATTTGACAGGGTTTGAAGTAATCTACCATTTAAATCGAAAACACTTATATTTTCTATTTCATTACTATTCTCAACATTTAACTGCATGATATCAGATGATGGATTTGGGTAAAAACTAATTGAATGTTTTTTATCAAAATCAATTGTACTTAAATTATTAGCGTACTTCCAGAATTTAAAATTTTTAGAATAATATAAATTTTCCTTATAAACAAAAGGTTGTAGAATATTTTCTAAAGCACTAATATTTTGTACGGTTTGTGTACTAGAGTTGAAAATCCACCCTTTTCTGGCATCATTTTTATCTAGTCCTGAAAGAATAAAATATTCATTATTCTTTATTTTCATAATGGAACCAACCGCAACTTCATCAAAAAAATGAGGTGTTGTCAAATCTGTCGGTGCAGCTAATTGTTTAATATTTGAAACGGTATTATCAGTAAGATTTAATGATACTAATTCTGTACCTGCTGTTGCATTTGATGTGGTAAAAATCAGAGAATTATCTATCTTGACTAAGTTTGATGCAAAAAAATAATCGTTGGTATTTTTTTCATAAATGGTAGTAATGGTTTTATCTAATGTATTATATTTTAAAATTACTAAGTTATTACTAAAACCTGTGGCAGTAAAAAACATTAAATATAAGTCGTTATTTACCGCAATAATATCATCATATTGAACCAAATCACCCTGATTTCTAACCCTAGCAACATTTTTTGTGTTTTCGAGAGTTCCGTCTGTTTCAAACAAAAAATATCTGGTAGCAAAATACAGCTTCCCATTGGATTCAATAAATTGTGTTAGAATAGGAGTTCCCCCAGCCCCGTTATTAAAACCTGAACCATTACCATCATATTCCTCAGTTATCGGAAATGTACCCTCAGTTGTTCCATTGCTTCTCCATACTCTTGAATTATTAGTCCCAAATGGCTGAAATACAAATACAAAAGTGTTATTACAGCTTCCCTCAAAAGAAGGCCGATTCCAAATAGGTAGATTATCTTTTACTAAGACGGTCCCTACAGTTGTTCCGTCTGTTTTCCAAACCTCTAATTTATCATCTTCTTTTTTCAACAAAAAATAAATTAGATTCCCGACTGTCGTTAGTTTCGAAACTCTTCCGTTAATAAAATTAGTTACTTTCTCTGTCCCATTTTCAGTACCGTCTGTTTTCCATATTTCACCTAATGAATTTTCATCTTTTGATAGAAAGTAAAGCTTATTATTTAAAACTGAAGAACTTTGCTTTAACACACCAACTAATCCATTACCAATACCAGGATTAATATCCTTTAGTAAATTAGTATTTGATGTCGTTCCATCACTCTGCCAAACTTCTTTACCTGTACTCTCTTGATTACCTCCAAAAAAAATCTTATCATTAAATTGTACAAAGCCTCCTGGATGAGCTGAAGTAAAACTATAAATTTCTTGCTGTGCATGAGCTCCGATACACATAAAAGTTAAAAGTAGTAAGAGTAATTTTCTTTTCATTGATTTTTGATTTTAAAAATTTGATTCTATAGTAACACTAAAAAATTAGTACGTAAATATATACTAATAATTGAAAAGCATAAAAAAATAGAGGGTTAATTAAGAAACTAACCCTCTATTTTTCTATACTCTTTAATAACTACATATTCCTTCTATACTGCCCGCCCACTTCAAACAACGCCGAAGTAATCTGACCTAAAGAACAAACTTTTGTAGCCTCCATTAAATGATCGAATAAATTTTCGTTTTTAATGGCTGCTTCCTGTAGTTTGCTTAGATGCTCGTTTACTTTTGCTTCGTGAAACTGGTGTAAATTATCCAGCATTGTGATTTGATATTGTTTTTCCTCTTCGGTAGCGCGAATTACTTCTGCCGGAATAACGGTTGGTGAACCTTTTGAACTTAGGAAGGTGTTTACACCCACAATTGGGAAATCTCCGTTGTGTTTTAAGGTTTCGTAATACAAACTTTCTTCCTGAATTTTAGAACGTTGGTACATGGTTTCCATCGCACCTAAAACGCCTCCACGTTCTGTAATACGGTCGAATTCCTGTAAAACGGCTGCTTCCACTAAATCGGTTAATTCCTCGATGATGAACGAACCTTGAATCGGGTTTTCGTTTTTCGCTAAACCTAATTCTTTATTAATAATCAGCTGAATTGCCATAGCACGACGAACAGATTCTTCTGTTGGTGTTGTAATCGCTTCATCGTAAGCATTCGTATGCAACGAGTTACAGTTGTCGTAAATGGCATACAAAGCTTGCAATGTCGTACGGATATCATTGAAATCAATTTCCTGTGCGTGCAACGAACGTCCGGAAGTCTGAATGTGATATTTCAACATCTGCGCTCTTTCGTTTGCGCCGTATTTGTTTTTCATGGCTTTCGCCCAGATTTTACGCGCTACACGTCCGATTACAGCATATTCAGGATCAACTCCGTTAGAGAAGAAGAACGATAAATTCGGCCCAAAATCATTGATGTTCATTCCACGGCTCAAATAATATTCCACGTAAGTGAAACCATTTGAAAGCGTAAAAGCCAACTGCGTAATTGGATTGGCACCCGCTTCAGCAATATGATACCCTGAAATAGAAACTGAATAAAAGTTACGGACGTTTTTGGTAATAAAATATTCCTGAACGTCACCCATTAAACGCAAAGCAAATTCGGTAGAGAAAATACAGGTGTTTTGCGCCTGGTCTTCTTTTAGGATATCGGCCTGTACTGTTCCACGAACTTGTGACAGGGTTTTAACTTTGATTTCGTTGTATACTTCCAAAGGCAAAACCTGATCTCCGGTAACGCCTAAAAGCATTAATCCTAAACCATTATTTCCTTCCGGTAAATCGCCTTGGTATTTAGGACGCTCTACTCCTTTTCCTGCATATATTTTATTGATTTTAGCTTCAACTTCTTTTTCTAAAGCATTGGCTTTGATATAATGTTCGCATTGCTGATCGATCGCCGCGTTCATAAAAAAGCCTAATAGCATTGGCGCCGGTCCATTGATTGTCATACTTACCGAAGTCATCGCATGAACCAAATCGAAACCGGAATACAGTTTTTTAGCATCATCTAAACAACAGATCGAAACTCCTGCATTACCAATTTTTCCGTAAATATCGGGACGCAAATCAGGGTCATTTCCATATAAAGTCACACTGTCAAAAGCTGTCGAAAGCCTTTTTGCAGGCAATCCCGCACTTACATAGTGAAAACGTTTGTTGGTTCTTTCCGGTCCACCCTCGCCCGCAAACATTCTTGACGGATCTTCTCCCTCACGTTTAAACGGATACAATCCTGAAGCAAAAGGAAATTCTCCCGGAACATTTTCCTGCAAACTCCAACGCAAAATATCACCCCATGCCTCATATTTAGGCAAAGCAATTTTTGGAATTTGAAGGTGTGATAAACTCTCTGTATGTGTCGCGATTTTGATTTCTTTATCACGAACTTTAAACGAGTAAACCGGATTTTTGTATTTGTTTACTTTCTCGTCCCAATTCAGGATAATCTCCCAATTGTACGGATCTAAATCCATTTTTACTTTATCAAATTGATTGAGTAAAAGGTTTAAGAAAATACGGTTTTCGTCGTGTTCTGCAATTCCTGTTGGCAACACAGTAGCATCATCGATTCCCGCTTTATTGATTTGTGGAACTTTACCTGAAACAGATTCCAAAGTTTTAAAAATTCCGTATAATTTTTGCGCTACTTTTTGTTGTGAAAGTGCCGATTCATCATAACTTCTGTTGCTTTCTGCAATTTCAGATAAATAACGGGTTCTGTGTGGTGGAATCACGAAGATTTTCTCACTCATTTCACGTGTGATTTCAAAAGTCGAATGCAACTCTGAGGCTGTTTTTTCGACAATTTTATCCATAATCGCTTTGTAAAGCGTGTTCATTCCCGGATCATTAAACTGAGAAGCAATGGTTCCGAAAACCGGCATATCATCCGGATTTTTATCCCAAAGATTATGATTGCGCTGGTATTGTTTTTTTACATCACGAATCGCATCAAGCGCACCTCTTTTGTCAAATTTGTTTAAAGCAACTAAATCTGCAAAATCAAGCATGTCGATTTTCTCTAATTGTGTTGCAGCACCAAATTCAGGCGTCATCACATATAAAGAAACATCCGAATGGTCCATAATCTCGGTATCCGATTGTCCAATTCCAGAAGTTTCCAGAATAATCAAATCGTATTTTGCGGCTTTTAAAACCTGAATCGCTTCGGCTACATATTTAGACAATGCCAAATTAGACTGACGTGTCGCCAACGAACGCATATAAACACGAGGGTTATTAATGGCATTCATACGGATTCTGTCTCCTAAAAGTGCTCCTCCGGTTTTTCTTTTTGAAGGGTCAACTGATATTAATCCGATTGTTTTTTCAGGGAAATCAATTAGAAAACGACGTACTAATTCGTCAACCAAAGAGGACTTTCCTGCTCCACCCGTTCCCGTAATTCCTAAAACCGGAATCTTAGAATCGGCATTGTTTTCATGAATCTGATCAAAAACAGGTTTTGCAATTTCAGGGAAATTTTCTGCGGCAGAAATCAAACGTGCAATTGCGGTTGGATTTTTGCTTTCGATATGATCAATTTCTCCGTTTAGTTTATCTCCAATTGGAAAATCTGCTTGTTGCACCAAATCATTAATCATTCCTTGTAGTCCCAAAGAACGGCCATCATCCGGAGCATAGATTCTTGTAATTCCATATTCATGTAATTCTGAAATTTCACTTGGCAGAATTACACCTCCACCACCACCAAAAATCTTAATATGTCCTGCTCCTTTTTCGTGAAGCAAATCATACATATATTTAAAATATTCATTGTGTCCTCCTTGATAAGACGTCATTGCGATCGCATTGGCATCTTCCTGAATGGCGGTATTTACAACTTCTTCAACACTACGGTCGTGACCTAAATGAATCACCTCAACACCGGTTGACTGAATAATACGTCGCATAATATTGATCGCAGCGTCATGTCCGTCAAAAAGTGAAGCTGCAGTTACAATTCTTACTTTATTTTTAGGAATATATGGTATTTGTTGTTCCATTTTATGAATATGATAATTTTAGAGGAGCAATTTACAAATTATTTTAATATTTGATCACTTTGATAGCTTTATGTTAACAAAAAAAAATGTTTTTTTTTAATCGAGGGGTAACAATTTAAACTTTCTACGTATATAAGGTATATTAACCTACAGGACATGGTAATTTCGAAACATTTAAAAGAAATACAACAACTTGAAAAACAACATAATACATAATTTAGTAGTGTAGAAAAACCCCAAATTTTTACCACGACTTTTCAAACTTAAGTAGTAACGTAAAAATTTAATGCAATGAAAACAATATATCTCTTCACCATTATTCTATTCACTGGTTTAGTAACTTCTTCCTTTGATTTGAAAAAAAATGACCCTACAGAAAATAAGAAATCACAGGATCTTCATTCTGCCTTTTCAACTAATTCTGATCCTTTAGTAGATAATGAGGTACTAAATGACTTTTTTAAAAGATATACCGATTTAAAAAAATACCAAAACAAAGTGGTGGCCTTGTACAAAAACAGATCGTATGAATCGATTTGGTTTGAAGACAATAAAATCAATGAATTTGGCCAGTTGTTACACCAAAAATTAAAATCAACACATGAAGAAGGATTAGAAATTGAAATTCCTTACGAAAATGAAATTGATAAAATTTTCAACAAAAAAGCGAAAGAAAGACCTTCAAAATCCGATTCTGATCTGTTGTTAAGTGCTGCTTACATTATCTATATGAGCCAGGTTTATGAAGGACTAGATGCAGAAACGGTAAAAAAAACCGGTTGGCTTCTACCTAAAAAACAATTGTCTTATGAAACTTTATTAGATTCTCTTATTGTAAATCCTGCTTTACTAGAGAAAAATAACGAACTGCTTTTTGATCAGTATTATAAATTACAAGGTGCTCTGGAAAAATACAGACAGATCGAAAAAGACGGTACATGGACACCAATTGTAACAGAAACTCCTTATAAAGATTTACGTCCTGATGCTGTTTCGAATACAATTGCTCAGGTGAGAACACGATTGATGGTTATAGGGGATTTAAAACAGGATTCTAAAAGTAATGTGTATGACAGAGAACTGATGGATGCTGTAATGAAATACAAATTAAGAAACGGTTTTAAACCTAACTACATTCTGGCCGAAGAACATATTAAAGACATGAACACGCCTATTGCCGATAAAATCAAAATATTGACGGTTAATATGGAACGTTGCCGTTGGATTTCTCCAAAATTGATCAAAGACAAAGAATATATCATGGTTAATGTGCCTTCTTTTGAATTGGTATATGTGAAAAACGGAAAAACAGCCTTAGCATCCCGAGTTTTTGTCGGTTCAGCATTGACTAAAACATCAATCTTTAGTGGTAACATTGACCGAATTGTTTTCAGCCCATATTGGACTGTACCACAAAGTATTGTTGACAACGAATTAAAATTAAAAATGGCCGCTGATAAAAATTATCTGGCCGATCATAATATGGAAATGGTAAATGGTCAGGTGAGACAAAAACCGGGTCCTGAAAACTCTCTTGGACTGGTGAAATTTATTTTCCCTAACCCTGAAGATATTTATATGCACGACACACCGGCAAAAACGTTATTCGATTTTGAAAAAAGAACCTTCAGCCATGGTTGTATTAATGTAAAAGAAGCAAAAAATCTGGCTATCGCCATGCTTAAAGACTATCCTGAATGGACTACCGACAGAATAAACAAGGCTATGGAAGGGAAAGAAGAGACTACCTTTAAATTAGCAAACAAAGTACCTATTTACATTTGTTACTTTACTTCATGGGTGAATGAATCCGGGGAAATAAGCTTCTTTAGAGATGTTTATGAGAAAGATGATGATCTGAATAAAATTATGTATCAGGAATCTGTAGCATTTAACAACTAATATTTAAATTCAAAACTAACTGATTTTTAAATTTTTTAAACGGGGTAATTTTAAATTTGTTTAAAATTTTGGAAGAAAAAGAATATCTTTCAAATGTTAAACTTAAATTTAAAATTACCCTATTTTATTATGGAAGAAAATTACAATGAAGTTAAAAAAAATTGGTGGGACAGAAACTGGAAATGGTTTGTACCAACCGGCTGTTTAAGCCTTATCGTACTTTTTGGTTTGTTCATTGCCGGTATTTTTTTCGGAGTTACTTCAATGATGGAAGAATCAGAGGCTTATAAAAATGCAATGAATCAGGTTCGCCACAATGAAGTAGTAATTCAAAAATTAGGAAAACCTATCGAAATGGACGGACTACCTTCCGGCAGCATTCAAATAAATGGCAATTCTGAAAATTGTGATTTAGAAATTCCGATAAAAGGTCCAAAAGGTACGGGTACTTTGTTTGTAAGTGCCCAAAAAAGAGGAACCTGGGAATACCGTGAAATGGCTGTTTATATTAAAGCTACAGACGAAAAGATCGATTTACTAAAGAAGTAAAACTCAAATTTAAAACTCTTTACTAATGAACCTACGTGTCATTTTCTCCCTATTTCTTCTAATTTTAAGTCTTTCCGTTTTTTCTCAAACCAAAAATAAAAGTGCTTCAGCCACCAATAAAGAAGTTACCAATCCAGCATCGCAAGAGGATTATGTAACAGTATTGTGGCTGGACAAAAATCGCAATCTTCAACTCAACGATGAATTTATCAAAACAATAACAAACCAACAGCGTGCAGCATTAGGCTATATTGCAACTTCTATTGGTAACGAATGTTCTTGGGACGGGGATGAAAAACCGGACAAAAGTAATCTAAAATGTAAATTTCTATGGGCTCTTAATCTGGGTTACCAATGTTCTGAGACGCATTTGTCTTTTTTAAGAAAATGGTTTAAAGAGGATGCAGCTGTTTTGCAAAACCTACAATATTGCAGTAAAACGGAATCTTCAGAAAAAAATCAAGATTTTTTTATTGTATTAAAAATGGCTACCCTAAACAATACGATAAGAATTATTTACACTGCGGCTGGCTTTGACGAAAAAACACCTCAAAAATGGAGCTGGACGGAAGAATCTACCTATTCTTTTACAAAAAATGAAATTAAACAAATACACCGAAGAAATATCAATGGTGGTTTTAACTAAAATTATTTAAGAAAATAAACTCTTTTTTTCGATAAAACACCTCCAACCATTTTGCTTTACAATGGTTTAGAAAGATTTTTCTTATGATAACTACCAATCCTGAATTGGCATAAAAAACACATGCTCAAAAAACTAAAACGTATAATATAGCCCCGATAGCAGTGAAAATCCTTTTGTGTCGGAGTTCGACACAAAAGATTGCAACGGATAGCGGGACTAGTGTTAATTCTAAAACAAATTGTTTCTGCTCCTGCAATAAAATTGTGGCTTTATTTTTGAATAAGTAGTATTTTTGAAACTTATAAAAAATAAAATTTAATGAAAAAAATTATCCTTTTAATGTTCGTCTTTTCTCTTAGTTCTAATGCCCAAGTGAAAGACATTCTAAATAAACTTCCAAAATCATCTTCAAAAGTTCTAGGGGTTGGCGGTATTGATATCGCTTCCGGGTTAAAAGAAGCACTAAACAAAGGAATTACAGAACAAGTGAGTAAATTGACAGCCGTTGATGGTTTTTATAAAAATGAAGCGGTAAAAATTTTAATGCCCGAAGAACTTCAAAAAGTAGATGCTACTTTACGCAGATTCGGTTTAGGTTCTCTTGCTGATGAAGGTGTTAAAGTATTGAATCGTGCTGCCGAAGATGCGGTTAAAGAAGCGACTCCGATATTTGTTTCTGCAGTAAAAAACATATCGATTACAGATGCTAAAAACATACTACTTGGAAACGAAAGTGCCGCTACAACCTATCTTCAGGGAAGTACCACAAAAGACTTATACGGAAAATTTAATCCGGTGGTTAAAAGTTCATTCGAAAAGGTAGGTGCCGATTCAATCTGGACAAAAATCATTACTAAATACAACAAACTACCTTTAGTTAAAAAAGTAAATCCTGACTTAACTGATTATACAACGAATCAGGCTTTAGCCGGTGTTTTTAAAATGATTGCCGTAGAAGAAAAAGAGATTCGCGAAAATATCAAATCCAGAACAAGTCCTCTGTTACAAAAAGTTTTTGCGATGCAGGATGCTAAATAATTACTTTTAATCGCAAGGCTCTAAGTTACTGAGTGACTAAGAGTCTGAGATTTTAATTGTTTGAGAGCATAGTATAAACCTTTACAGACTTTATATTTAAATCTAAAACCAAAAAACTATAAACAACCCGGAAAAAATGCAAAAAATAACCATTCTGATTCACTGCAAAGACCAAAAAGGAATTATCGCCGCAGTAACTACTTTTATCGCAAAAGTAGATGGAAATATTATCTATATTGATCAACATGTTGACGTGGAGCAAAATGTTTTTTTTATGCGTCTGGAGTGTGAATTTACCAATCCTAATAGTAGTATTGAAGTCATAAAAAATGAATTCAGTCAAACGATTGCCACCGATTTTCAAATGTCGTGGGATTTGTACAATCAGGAGCAAAAACCCAGAATGGCACTCTTTGTTTCAAAATACGATCATTGCTTATTTGATATTTTGGGTCGTTACAGTGCAGATGAATTGAATGTTGAAATTCCTGTAATTATAAGCAACCATAATGATCTGCGATCGATAGCAGAGCGTTTTGACATTCCGTTTCATTGTGTTCCTTTTACAAAAGACAATAAGGAAGAAGGGGAAGCAAAACAAATTGAACTGTTAAACAAATATCAGATCAACTTTATTGTTTTGGCGCGCTATATGCAGATTATTACGCCTAAGCTGATTTCGCTTTATGAAAATAAAATAATCAATATCCATCATTCGTTTTTACCTGCTTTTCCGGGTGCAAAACCGTATCATTCGGCTTTTAAACGTGGTGTAAAAATTATTGGAGCGACAAGTCATTATGTAACCGAGGAGTTGGACGAGGGTCCAATTATAGAGCAGGATATTGCACCGGTATCGCATATCCATTCAGTTGAAGATTTTATAATGAAAGGACGTGATCTGGAACGAATTGTTCTGGCCCGTGCGATTAAACTTCATGCAGAAAGAAAGACAATGGTTTATAGCAATAAGACGGTGGTGTTTTCTTGAAAAAGGTACTGAGGGTCTGAGTTGCTAAGGTTCTAAGTTTTCTCTCTGAACCTTTAAAAAATAACAAACCCGACAGGTTTTTGAAACCTGTCGGGTTTTATTTTAAATTTCAACTTTGAATCTTTGTAACTAAACAATGGTGTTTTCTTAAAAAAGGTACTAAGGGTCTGAGTTGCTGAGGCACTAAGTTTTCTCTCTGAACCTTTAAAAAAATAACAAACCCGACAGGTTTTTGAAACCTGTCGGGTTTTATTTTAAATCAACTCTGAGTCTTTGCAACTAAACTTAGAACCTCAGCAACTCAGAATCTCCAAAAAAACTAAACCAAATCAAATCGATCTAAATTCATCACTTTGGTCCAGGCGGCAACAAAATCTTTTGCAAATTTTTCTTTCGAGTCGTTTGAACCATAAATTTCAGCTACGGCGCGAAGTTCTGAATTTGAACCAAAGATAAGATCGGCTCGGGATGCAGTCCATTTGGTTTCTCCGGTTGCACGATTACGTCCTTCGAATGTTTCTCCGGTTTCGTCTGTTGCTTTCCATGTTGTCGCTAGATCTAATAAGTTAACAAAGAAATCATTACTTAGTGTATCTGTATTTTTTGTAAAAACACCTTTTTTAGACCCGTCATAATTAGCATCTAAAACTCTAAGTCCACCAATCAAAACGGTCATTTCTGGAGCAGTCAGAGTCAATAATTGCGCTCTGTCCAGCAATAGTTCTTCTGTAATCGAATTATTATTGGCATTTTTATAGTTTCGGAACCCGTCAGCTTTGGGCTCTAATGCATTAAAGGAATGTACATCCGTTTGCTCTAAAGTAGCATCTCCTCTACCCGGTGCAAATGGAACTTCGAAATTAAAACCGGCGTTACCAACCGCTTTTTCAACTGCAGCAGAACCTCCCAATACAATTAAATCCGCTAAAGAAACCGATTTTCCTGAATTTTCAAATTGATTTTGTATCCCTTCTAAAACAGCCAATACCTTTTTTAATTGATTTGGATTGTTGACTTCCCAATTAATTTGAGGCTCAAAACGGATACGTGCACCATTAGCACCTCCACGTTTATCCGAACCACGGAATGTAGAAGCAGAAGCCCAGGCAGTAGAAACTAATTGCGCTATTGAAAGTCCGCTTGAAAGGATTTTATCTTTCAATACAGCTATATCATTTTGATTTAATTCACTTTTAGCCGCCGGAATCGGATCTTGCCAAATTAGTATTTCACTAGGAACTTCAGGCCCTAAATAACGAGCAATTGGTCCCATATCTCTATGCGTCAGCTTATACCATGCTCTGGCAAATGCATCCGCAAATTTGTCAAAATTTTCAAAGTAATCTCTTGAAATAGGCTCATAAACAGGATCCAATTTTAAGGCCATATCAGCCGTTGTCATCATTGGAGCGTGACGTTTGTTCGGATCGTGTGCATCTTCTACTGTAGTGGCAGCACTTTCATCAGAAGGTTTCCATTGGTGTGCTCCGGCAGGGCTTTTTGTTAATATCCAATCGTATTTGAATAATGTCTCGAAATAACCATTATCCCAAGTAGTAGGATTTGGTTTCCAGGCACCTTCGATACCACTTGTAATGGCATCACCTGCAATACCGGTACCATACGTACTTTTCCAGCCCTGTCCCATTTCTTCAATACTCGCACCTTCGGGAGCTGCTCCTACTAAAGCAGCATCACCAGCACCATGCGCTTTTCCGAAAGTATGACCACCGGCAACTAGTGCTACAGTTTCTGCGTCATCCATCGCCATACGGGCGAATGTTTCTCTGATATCTCTTCCTGAACCAAGTGGATCCGGATTACCGTCCGGGCCTTCAGGGTTTACATATATTAATCCCATTTGTACGGCAGCAAGTGGGTTCTCCAAATTTCGATCACCAGTATACCTGCTATTCGCTTTATCACTGGTAGCCAACCATTCTACTTCTGAACCCCAGTTTACATCTTTCTCAGATTCCCAAATATCTTCTCTTCCTCCTGCAAATCCAAATGTTTTAAATCCCATGGATTCCAAAGCACAGTTTCCTGTCAAAATCATCAAATCTGCCCAGGATATTTTATTGCCGTATTTTTGTTTAATTGGCCAAAGTAAAAAACGTGCTTTATCTAAATTACCATTGTCCGGCCAGCTATTTAGCGGAGCAAATCGTTGATTACCCGAACTTGCACCACCACGGCCGTCTGATATACGATATGTACCTGCACTATGCCACGCCATACGAATAAACAAAGGCCCATAATGACCATAATCTGCAGGCCACCAGTCTTGGGAGTTTGTCATTAGATCATAAATATCCTTTTTGATTTCATTTAGATCTAAACTTTTAAACGCAGCCGCATAGTCAAAATCCTCTCCTAATGGATTTGACAAATTAGAATGCTGACGCAATATATCAACGTTTAAGCGATTTGGCCACCAATCTTTATTAGATGTTCCTGACCCGGCCGTTTCTTTCACTTGTCCATTATGAAAAGGACATTTACTTTGATTTGATTCACTCATTTTGTTTGTTTTTTTTTGAGACAGCTGCCTGTTTTTTTGTGAAATGGTAATTTTTTCACAAAACCACATTACACTGATATTTAACGTTTTATCAAATATACAAACAAAAGCTTTCGATATTCATAAACAAAATTGATTGTTATTATATTTTAATAACCAAAAGTTATTTAACGCTACAGAAAGCTCAGAACAGTGTATTAAAAAATCTTAACTTATGTTCAACAAAGTAATAACAAAACCTTAACAGCAAACGATTCATATATGTCTGATCTTTGTAATGTAATAAACTGGTTATTTATTATTTTGGTTTTGGTTAGTTAAATGATGCCGGCGTCTTCGAGATGCCGGCATTCTTTTTTTGGTAGAAGTTTGAAATGTTTCAGGTTTCAGGTTTCAGGTTTCAAGTTTCAGGTTGCTTGACTTTGCTTATTTAACCGCAAAGTACGCGAGGAGTTACGCAAAGGCCGCAAAGTATTTATTAAAATCTTTGCGGCCTTTGCGTGAAAAACTTAGCGATCCTTGCGGTTAAACTTTAAACCTGAAACTTCAAACCTGAAACCTGAAACTTGAAACTTGAAACTTGAAACTTTAAACCTGAAACTTGAAACTTTTAAGCTTCAAACAGATTAATTCTTCAACCGTTCATGAAGTAACTTAAAGTATGGAAAGGCCTTTAATAATCTGCTACCATGCCACGAAAACATCTCACCGTCAACAAAAACAGTCTTGGCGTGATGAGTAAAACGTCCTATTTCGAAAGCATCTTCTTCTTTGAAAGGATAAGGTTCTGAGGAAAGAAAAACCAAATCGGGATCGCCTTCCAAACGCATTTTTTTGAGTTCGACTTCAGGATAACGTCCTTTGTCTTCGTAGATATTCTGAAAATGATTCAGTTTCAGTAATTCGTTTATATAGGTATCTTTTCCGGCCACCATGTGAGGATTCTTCCAAATAAAATAGGCCGCTTTCTTTACAGGGATGTCCTCAATGTATTTTCTGAAATCGCTCAAGGCGAAAGCCAGTTTGTTATTCCACTTTTGGGCTTCGGTTCGGCAATTAAAAATTTGACCGAAATCTAAAATCATTTGAAAATTGTCTTCCAAAGTAACAATGTTCGTAACCCAAACCGGGCAAATCTCACTTAATTGTGCCACAATTTCCGCCGTATTTTCTTCTTTATTACAAATGATAATATCGGGTTGTAATAGTTTTATTTTCTCGAAATGAATCTTCTTTGTTCCGCCAACTACTTTTTTGGTCGCTTTTAAATGATACGGATGTACACAAAACTTGGTTATCCCAATGATTTTTTCTTCTAAACCTAAATCGTATAATAATTCGGTTTGAGAAGGAACCAACGAAATAATACGTTTTGGAGCCGTTTCAAAGGTGTGTAAAGTTCCTAGCTGGTCGGGGAATTGTTTCAAAGGGGGGAGATTTGTTTTATTTGTTTCAGGTTTCAGGTTTCAGGTTTTCTTAACCGCAAAGGGCGCAAGGGCTACGCAAGGTTCGCAAAGGTTTTTTTATTGCGATCTTTGCTTAAAACTTTGCGAACCTTCCGGTTAAACTCACAAAGCCGATCCGACTGAGACCGAAAACCGAGACTGCAAACTTATTTATTATTAATAATCGATTCCATTTCCTGCTGTACCTTCAAAGCTTCTTCTCTTGCTTTTTCGGCAAAATCAGTTCCTTTTGAGGCGTAGATAATAGCTCTGGCAGAATTTACCAACAGACCGATTTTATCATTCATTCCGTATTTGCATACTTCAGATAAACTACCGCCTTGCGCACCAATTCCGGGAACTAACAAGAAACTATCCGGAACAATTTTTCTGATGTCTGCAAAGTATTCTGCTTTTGTAGCGCCCACCACGTACATTAGGTTTTCGCTATTTTTCCATGTTTTAGACGTTTCCAAAACTTGTTTGTACAACTCTTTTCCATTTGTAGTTAACGTTTGAAAGTCAAAAGCACCTTCATTTGACGTCAAGGCCAACATAATAGTATGTTTGTTTTCAAAAGCCAAAAAGGGCTCAACAGAATCTTTTCCCATATACGGTGCAACGGTCACACTGTCAAAATTTAAATCTTCGAAAAAAGCTTTGGCATACATGCTTGATGTATTTCCGATATCACCGCGTTTTGCATCGGCAATGGTAAAAATATCCGGATAATTGGCATTGATATAATTGATCGTTTTCTGAAGCGAAAGCCATCCTTTGATTCCATAGGCCTCAAAAAAAGCCGTATTGGGTTTATACCCTACCGTTAAATCGTGTGTTGCATCGATTATCGCTTTATTGAATTCGAAAATAGGATCTTCAGTTTCTAATAAATGAGGTGGAATCTTCGTTAAATCAGGATCTAATCCAACGCATAAAAATGATTTTTTCTGAAGAATTTGTTCGTGTAGTTGTTGTGTTGTCATTCTTGTTTTTTTAATCCTTCCAATTCGCAAGAAATAATTCTTTTTTAGAAGTATGCAAAAATAAAAAAAGCCACTCAATTAAGAATGGCTTTTTGGTATTATATTCAATTTGGCTTATAAATTGCCTAAATAAACAATTTCTGTTCTTCTGTTTTCAGCTCTTCCTACTGCGGTTTTATTTGATTTTACCGGTTTTGAAGATCCAAATCCCTGAGAAGTCAAATTAGCAGGATTTACTCCTTTACTAATTAAAAGATCCATAATTGCTTTGGCTCTGGCTTCCGATAATTTTTGATTGGCTTTAGCATTACCAACATTATCCGTATGACCGTTAATTGCAAATTTAGCATTTGGATAATTTTTCAGGATTTCTTTAATCGCGTCTAATCTTCCTGATGTTTCTCCTTTTCTGGCATCATTCAACGTTGCTTTACCTGTTGTAAAAAAGATCGATTTTGCTTCTACTTTTAATTGCTCTAATGTCGCTTTAGAAACTTCCGGACAACCTTTGTTTTCTTTTGGTCCCGCAATCAATGGGCAATTATCTTCATTATCCGGAATACCATCTTTATCCGCATCTAAAACCGGACAGCCTTTGTTTTCAACCAAACCAGGAACATCAACACAAGCATCATCTTTATCTAAAACGCCGTCTTTATCCGTATCTGGCCAAGGACATCCTTTGTTTTCTACAGGACCTGCCACTTTTGGACAAGCATCAACATTGTCTAATAAAGTATCGCCATCTGAATCTTTCCATGGACAACCTTTGTTTTCGATTGGGCCTTTCACATCCGGACAAGCATCATCTTTATCAAAAACGTTATCACCATCAGTATCCGGCCATGGGCAACCATTATTTTCTGCTGGTCCTGCTACTTTTCTACAAGCATCTTCTTTATCGATAACACCGTCTTCGTCTGTATCTTTAAATTTCTTTTGGTAAACCGGAATCTTCATACCCAAATGAAAATCGGCTCCTTTTGATTCTTTAGAAACTAAATTAGTCAACACAGATCCTGAACCAATAAAGAAAGCACCCACGCGAATTCCGGAACCAACCTGCATTCCGCTGTATTCCATCCAGGTAACCGGCATGTAAAAACTAAACCATCTGCTTTCGTAACGAGGAGTTAAGCTTACTCGGTCCGCGATTCCGTAACCGTTTAATTTATTAGCCGAAACCATATTGATATCTCCGTTCAAATTCAAATAGAATTTTCTGTACATATTCCAATCCACATCAGCATGAAGTGCGGTTGGCAAATTTGTTTTTGCTCCTTTTGAAGTTGATGTTTTCGTATAATGTTCGTTTAGAAAATCATATAAATTACTCATATCATCGATCATCTTTTCTGTCACAACACCAGTCACATTATACGTATCCTGTTTTGCGTTTCTATAATCTATAGATCCAATATCTGTAACAGACAATCCAAAGCGAAGTTTGTATTTGTTTAAATCTCTGAAATTATTATCAGCCGGTTTTGCATTACTCAAATCGTATTGCTCATAATCCGGTCTCCATTCGTAAACAAGTCCAAAATCAAAACCGAATCCTCTTGAACCGGAATCAAATTTGTAATCGTCATTGGCTTCAAAATCCTGACTTGCACCAATAGTAATTTCTCCCGTAGATGCCAGAACACCAGCTTGAGGATTAGTTGTATTTTCAACATACGCTACTTTTACATCTTTTCCTTGTACATAACCGTTTACACCACCTTGCAAATACTTAGCTGTTAAACCTCCTTTTAAGAAATGTTGGTTCTTTTGGTATAAAACTGCTGCATACGAAATTCCTAATTCAGCCCATGAGTTTGAAGCTGCATTTAGATTCCCGGCATCGAAGTTAAAATTACCTGACATGTCCAATCCGTCCTTAACCTGATCTACAAGGTATCCGTTAATATTTCTAACATTAGATACTGATCTGGCTCTTGTAAAAACAGCCAAAGTATGCTTCGGAGCGATATTAAACATAAAAGACGGCCCCATAATATCAAAATTGGCAAGGCCACTATTTGAGCCAGAAGGCGTCATTTTTGCTTGTTTATCAAAATCATAACCATCCTTGTAAACATCAAAAAGACGTACCCCGTACAAATCGTTTTGTACCGATCCGCTCACTGAGAATATATTGATATCGGTTTTAAAACGAGAATCAGCTATAGAAGCCGGGTTAAAAAGTACACTTTGTACACCAGCATAATTATCATGAAAATAACCGGAATAAGATTGGGCTTTGACTGTAAAAGAGGCGCTGAAAGTTAATAGAATAAGTATTTGTTTTTTCATTCAAATCGGGGTTTAAGTTAATTCGGCGGCAAAACTACAATAAAGGATTCATTCGGAGGTTACCAAAACATTGAATTCCTGTAACATCTTTGTCAAATTCTATAAAAAATAAAACAGCTCTTTATGCTAAATTTGGAATGAACCGAAAATCAAGCGATTATGATTCCAAATATTGGTATTACCACAAAAAATTTAAAGAAAAGCACGAATATATTAGCCACAATTTTATCTAATGAAATGACATTATATGTAAAAACCAGGAAATTTCACTGGAATATTTCAGGAAACAGCTTCATGGAATTGCATAAATTGTTTGAAGAACAGTATCGAATTTTAGAAAACAACATCGATGAAGTGGCAGAACGCATTAGTCAATTGGGTGAAAAAACAATTGGAACGATGCACGAATTTATCGAAAATTCAACCTTAAAAGAATCTCCCAAAGTATATGCTTCACAGAAACATATGTTACAGGAATTACTCGATAATCACGAACAACTGGTGACCGAATTCAGAGCTTTTATTCCGACTTTCGAAAATGACAATCACGATGTGGGTTCTGCCGATTTTATTACGGGATTATTACAACAACACGAAAAAATGGCCTGGATTCTTCGTCGTTATCAGGTTTAAAATACCATAACTGTGAATAATGTAACATTCCTAAAAATCGATGTAAGAGATAAACGATGATTAATTTGCAATTTTACAATACTATTAATCATTAAAGAAAACTATTATGAATACTACAGAAATAAAAGGAAACTGGAATGAGCTAAAAGGGAAACTGAAACAAAAATTTGCCGAACTGACAGATGATGACTTAATGTATGCTGAGGGAAAAGAAGAAGAAATGTATGGAAAACTTCAGCAAAAATTAGGCAAAACGAAGGAGGAATTTAAGCAAATGTTATCTGATTTATAAACCTTTTTTGGCCCAGAGAGAATACCGTCTGAATTTTAAACTTAGACGGTATTTTTTTCGTTACGACAAACCATAAATTTTCAAGCCCCAAAATCTTAATTAAATCTATAAGCCAACAGTAAGCATGAAAAAAATAATTATCTTTAACCCTATTTTAATCCTATGAAACTATTTATAAAGTTCGATATCAATGCGATTTGTTCCCTTTTTTTACAAGAAAAGCTGGACGAACAAAATATAGACTTTAGCACCCTGGGTTTTGGTGAAATTGAACTTACTAAAATGCTTGATGCAGAAGGACTTGAAAACTTAAAAAATTCACTAAGTCCATATGGGTTTGAAGTTGTTGAGAATCAAAAGAGTGTCTTGGTTCAGAAAATCAAAGATGCGATTATTGAACTGGTTTATGTAGATGATAACAACAACCTGAAAAGTTCTGTTTTTTTGGCGGAGAAATTAAATCATAGTTATGGCTATTTATCGAATGTGTTTTCGGAAGTAACCTATTCTTCGATTGAAAATTTCATCATTATACAAAAAATAGAAAGAGCCAAACAGTTGATGTTAGTCAATGAGATGAGTCTGACCGAAATTGCTTTTTTATTGAATTATTCGAGTGTTGCCCATTTGAGTACACAATTTAAAAACACTACCGGAATTACGCCATCGGCTTTTCAGAGGATTATAAAAAAGAGACGAGAAAATTTACAATAAAATACAAATACCATAAAATAAATGCAAAAAAACGCATTACACATTTTACTCGCTGATGACGATGAAGATGACAGACTTTTTTTTAAGGATGCCTTTGAAGAAGTAAGAGTTCAAACCGATGTAACCTTCGTTCATGATGGTCTTCAATTGATGGAACATTTGAAAACACCGGATATCAAAATACCTGATATTTTATTTCTGGATTTAAATATGCCGAAAAAAACGGGTAAAGAATGTTTGAAGGAAATCAAAAAAACCGAGCATCTTAAAAACATCATTATCGCTATATATTCTACTTCGTCTTCAGAAGAAGACATCGAAGATACCTTTATTGAAGGCGCTAATATTTACATCAAAAAACCAAGTGATTTTAGTACACTGAAAAAAATTATTAATGAAGTCGTTACTTTAAATTGGCACTACCACACCTCTGGTCTTAACCGTGATAATTTTTTGTTACGTCTAAAATAATAACATTCCATGAAATGGCTACCCAAGTTTAATTCTTCAAACTCATTGAGAGTTATTTTTGTAATTGCAGTTTTCATTCTGTTATTTCTTTCCTCTATTGCATACAAACACAACCAGGATCTAAACGAATCCAGTAAGCTGGTTATGCATACGTACGAAATAAACATTCAGCTGGAGCGGTTAATGTCGGCTATAAAAGATGCCGAAACCGGACAGCGCGGTTACATCATAACGCGCAATAATCGCTTCCTGAGCCCCTATCTTTATTCCCGGGACAAGGTAAATACTTCCTTTATTACCTTAAAAAAACTCACAGCAGATAATGCGAGGCAACAACAAAACCTTCGAAAACTATTTAAATTAATTATTCAGCGTTTTACTTCGTTCGAAAATTGTTTTAAATACAGTGATCCAAAAACATACGACAAAAGAAGACTCGACAATTATATGTTCGGAGGCCGAATTCTAATGGAGAACATTCGCTTTCAGGTAGATAAAATGAATGATATTGAAAAAGAGTATCTCCAAAAACGTTTGAAAATTTACGATGAGGAAATTTCTTTGGGGCCTGTTTTTTCGATCTCTTTATTCCTGACCGCTTTAACCTTCATCATACTGGCTTACAGACAAATCAGCCGGGACATACATCGTTTGATGGTCTACAACAAAAAACTCCTGATCTCGTCCCGTTTAATGGCAGAGTCTGAAATAACAGGTAAATTTAGCACCTGGCAATGGGACTTAGACACTCAAAAAATTGATTATTCCGACAATCAATATCGTTTACTGGGCGTTAAACCCAATTCATTTGTTCCCGAAAAAGAGACCTTTTTAGAATATGTCCATCCTGATGACAGAGACGCTATTGCAAATTCTATGGACGGTATTTTGAACAAAAAACAATTGCCGTTTATCTATTATAAAGTTTTACGTGCCGATCATGAAATCAGACATTTTAAATCGACCGGAAAACTACTGACGGATCAACAGGGCGGAAAAATTTTACTTGGAATTAATTTTGACATCACAGACGAGCATTTGCTAAATATAGAACTGCAAGAGCGAAATGACGAATTGGAAAAAAGCAACAAAGAGCTGGCTTCTTTTAACCATGTCGCCAGTCATGATTTGCAGGAACCGCTTCGAAAAATTCAAACGTTTATATCCAGAGTTTCTGATGCCGATAAAGCCGTTTTATCCGACAGCGCTAAAGAATACCTCAATAAAATTGAGGCCTCAGCCAAGAGAATGCGCGTTTTAATCGATGACTTACTATTGTTTTCAAGAACCAATACCACCAAAAAAGAGTTCATTAAAACCAATCTGAATGATATTTTTGAAAATGTCAAATCGGAACTAACAGAAGTTATTGACGAGAAAAAGGCAACGATCACCGTTTCTAAATTGCCTAAGCTATCTGTAATTCCTTACCAGATCGAACAGCTTTTTATTAATTTAATTGGAAATTCACTAAAATACAACCGTCCGGGTATTGCGCCTGAAATTCAGGTTGAAAGTGAAAAAGTAAACTCAGCCGACTATCATAATTTGTTAGATCCGAACGTCAAAAAGTACCACAAAATCACTTTTAAGGATAACGGAATGGGATTTGACCCGCAGTTTAAAGAAACTATTTTTGTGCTCTTTCAACGTTTACACTCCAAAACAGATTATCCCGGAACCGGAATTGGCTTAGCCATCTGTAAGAAAATAGCCGACAACCATAAAGGTTATATTATAGCCGACAGTACTCCCGACGAGGGCTCTTTATTTACTGTTTTTCTACCGGATTAAAACTCAAAAAACCGACCTATAAGACGTTATATAAGCCCATTATGGGAATTATATAACGTTTCTTTTTTATGCTGTAAAATAAAATAATCATTTCGGTGGCATCTTTGTAATGTAATACTTTATGAAGTTCTAAATGAAAGCAAAACCTGACGTAAAAGCATCTATTTTAAGAGTCTTTTTTTTATTGATTATGACCCTGTGCATTTCATCATGCAAAGAAAGTGATTCAATAGAAACGACTTTAAAAAATGAAGTTTTTATTAAAAGTGACAAAGAACATACTGAAGCTTATTTTCTAATTGCGACGGCAAATATTGGTAAGTCTATTATTTCTAAAAGTCAGATTGCCGAACAAAAGAGCTCACAAAGTAGTATCCGGGAAATCAGTAAAAGAATAGAAAGTCATCAGAATCTTTTGTTAGAAGACATAAACAAAATGGCCAATAACAGGCTTGTAATCGTTACCGATATAAACGCCAACAACACGCCAGGTTTACGAGAACTAATTGATAAAAATGACGTTGACTTTGATGAAACTTATCTGAATTCAATTGCAAAATTATTAGAACAGCAAATCAAGTTATTTGAATCCATTTCTAAAGATACAAACGACAGAGTGATTTTAAAATTTGTATTACAGTATCTACCGGAGAATTATCAGTTTTTAAGAGAAACTGCGCAAATCAGAGAACAAATAAACTAAACGCCTTTAATTAATCTATCTACTATTAACTAAATTATTTAACTATGAAAATGCAAACCAATTTTTTACTCGCCTTGACCCTTTTTTTAACAGCCTCATTTGGAATGCTGCACGCTCAGAACAATAATGTGAATACAGAGTTTGGTGTAAAAGGAGGATTCAACATGTCTAACTTATACAGCAACGACGCTGACGATGAGAATATATTGTACGGCTTTAATGCCGGTCTTTATGCAACATTACCCATTTCGGACTTTATCGCTATTCAGCCCGAGATTCTGTTTACCACAAAGGGTTCAAAACTAGACTACAATGACTTTTTCGGAACTGGAAGTGGAAGTGCGAAGTTTAAATTAAGCTATATCGAAGTTCCCTTGTTAGTACGCGTAAATATTACCAAAAATTTTAATGTTCATGCCGGTGGTTATGCTTCCTATCTGGTAAGCTCCAAAGTAAGCGGTGAAGGAGATATTAACTTTAACCAAGACATAGACACCGATGATCTGAACAAATTTGATGCTGGTCTGTCAGCAGGTGTAGGAGTTGATTTCAACCCTCTAAGTGTCGGATTACGTTACAATTATGGTCTTACTACAATTGGTAAAGAACGAACAGTAGCAGGAACAACCTATACTTTTCCTGATGCCAAAAACAGCAATTTGACTTTATACCTTTCGTATAAGTTAAATTAAAAACAATAACTGAATATTAACCCTAAATATAAAAGCCATGTCAAACTTACTATACACAGTAGCATTGATTTTAGTTATTCTTTGGGCCCTTGGATTTTTTGTTTACAGCCTGGGAAGTATTATTCATATTTTATTAGTCATTGCTATTATCGCTATTTTATTGAGGCTTATAAAAGGCCGTGAAGTTTAAAACAACACTAATTAATAATCCAATAAATCAAATATTATGAAAACGAGCACCACAGTTTTAGGAATTTTAGGAGCCGCAGCGGCGGGAGCATTTTTAGGAGTATTATTTGCACCGGATAAAGGATCAAATACAAGAAAAAAAATCTCAGATAAATCGAAAGATTACAAAGATAATTTAAAAAGCAAAGTTGATGATATCATGCACACCATCTCTTCAAACGGTAAAGAAATTATCGAAGAAGGTAAAGCAAGATTCAACGCTGCCAAAGAAGACTTCAACACCATTAAGGAGGAAGCAAAAACCGTAAAAACGAACTACTAGAAAAAGGGAATTTTTCAAACCATAAAACCAAATATAATGGAACCGAATGCAACAACAAACGAGAACCTTAATCTTTATGAAAAGGCTGAAAATTATACCAAAACGAGTTTTGAATTAATCAAACTCAAAACAGTGTCGTCATCTGCAGACGCGCTGTCAACCTTAACATCCAGAATAGCAGTTGGCGCTGTTGTTGCATTCTTTACCTTGTTCCTGAATATTGGACTTAGTTTATGGATTGGGAGCGAACTGGGACAGTATTATTACGGTTTCTTTATCATGGCACTGGTTTATCTGATTGCGGCCATCGTATTGCATAAAATGCAACACAAACTAATCAAGACTCCGATTGGGAATATGATTATTTCCAGTATTTTAAAAGATGAAAATACAGAAATCGATCCTGATTTAAAGTAACGTTAAATCAAAAAAGACTGTTATGGAAACTTATACTATTGATACCTTAAATCAGAGGATTCGACTACTCGAAAACCGACAGGACAGAGAATGGTGTGCCATAAAAGAGGAAATTGATGAAATCAGAGACAATCTGAAACCTCTTAACCTCATTCGGAATACCGTTGAAGAAATCAACGAAACAGTTGGTTTTAAAAGCAATTTAGCACAATCTGCGGTTAGCATCGCCATTGGTTATCTCGCCAAAAAATTCGTAGTCGGAAAAAGTGATTCAAAAATCAAAAATATCTTTGGTACACTCTTACAGTTTGCCGTAACCAATATCGTTTCTAAGCCGCACGAATCATCAAAGGAGTAATTGTCTAACTTAAATCTTATAGTATGGAAAAGTTCAATGAAGTACTTATAAAAAATGGTGTGCAACTCTACTCTAATCTATATAAATGTTTTGAATTTACGAGAGTATTTCTAGGCATCTAACGCACTTTATACGTTTCTTAAACAAACGGTTAATGAGTTAATACCTTCTTTATATATTTTTAAAGATTCTAAGGTACTGAGTTACTAAGAATCTAAGAATCTAAGAAAAAGCTTTCTGTTTTCTCATTTTGAGAAAATGTGAAGGCTTTTTCTTTGTTTTCCCGCGACGTAACCACAATCTTGTCATCCTGACGAAGGAAGGATGTCCGCAAAGCATTGAGGAATAGCAAACAGAAATCCGTGTTCACTTTTTAGCAAAAACAACCACAATCGTTTCCTTTCGACGTAAGGACAAATCACACACGCAAAGAACGCACTGTACGGAATATTGGATGCGATTTCTCTTTACGTCGAAATGAACAAGTGAAACAATACATTTTTCAGATTTTAGGTTACTAGTTTCAGGGTTGTCACAATTCTGTCATTTCAAATGAGAAATCACACAAGGCGCTTCGTTTCTATTTTCCACAATTTTGTCATACTGAGGAACGAAGTATCTTCACAAGTAATTCCGCACAGTAAAGCGCAACGGTATCGATTCAGCAAACAAAGATCCTTCGTTTCTCAGGATGACAAACTGTACGGAGTTTCTTGTGTGATTTCTCGACTTCGCTCGAAAGAACACAAATAACAAAAACAAAGGCCGTTTCACAAAGTGAAACAGCCTTTTCTATAAATCTTAGCATCTCAGTAACTCAGAACCTCAGCCCCTTAGAAAACCTCCGAAGCTTCCTTCAATTTCTCCATATTATTCACCAATTGCAGCTCAGCCACAATTTTCTGAATATCACCATTCATTATATTTCCTAAATCGTATAAAGTCAATCCAACTCTGTGATCCGTTACACGACCTTGTGCGTAGTTGTAAGTACGAATCTTAGCCGAACGGTCACCAGAACTTACCTGAGAAGTACGTTTTGTAGCATCCTCAGCCTCTTTCTTAGCCAATTCTTGTTCGTATAAACGAGAACGTAAAACCGTTAACGCTTTGTCTTTATTTTTATGTTGCGATTTCTGATCCTGACATTGCGCCACCAATCCGGTTGGAATGTGCGTTAAACGTACCGCAGATTTCGTAGTATTTACAGACTGTCCACCAGGTCCAGACGAACAGAAGAAATCTACACGAACATCGTTCATATCAATCTGTACATCAAACTCTTCCGCTTCCGGTAAAACCATAACGGTAGCTGCCGAGGTATGCACACGACCCTGAGTTTCCGTCTGAGGAACACGTTGTACACGGTGTACACCAGCTTCAAACTTCAAAGTTCCGTAAACATCTTCACCCGTAACCTCAAAAATAACCTCTTTAAAACCACCAGAAGTTCCTTCGTTCATATCTACAACCGAAGTTCTCCAACCTTGATTTTCACAGTATTTTGTATACATTCTGAACAAATCCCCTGCAAAGATACTCGCCTCATCTCCACCCGTACCAGCACGAATCTCAACCATCACGTTTTTAGCATCTTCAGGATCTTTAGGAATCAACATAAATTTAATTTCTTCCTCAAGTTCAGGCAGTCTTTCTTTTGCTTCATCCAATTGCATCTTGGCCATTTCGGTCATATCTGCATCACTTCCATCAGCAATAATTTCGTTTGCCTCTTCTATATTAGCCATCAACAGCACATATTCATCACGCTTTTCAGCCAATGCTTTCAAGTTTTTGTACTCTTGATTCAATTGCACATAACGTTTCTGATCCGAAATAACATCCGGCTGGATAATCAAATCCGAAATCTCGTCAAAACGTTGTTTTACTATTTGAAGTCTATCTAACATTTTATAATCCCTTTTATTTGGAGTGCAAAATTACGAAATTTTTGTTTATAGTTGTATGTTTCATGTTTCAAGTTTTTTAGAAGCCTATTCTCACTTAACATTAGGAGACTTATATTCTTTTTCAGGAGCTATTTCCTGCTATCCGCTGTATCTTTTTAGGCAGCAATTTTATGGTTGAATTAGACGATTTTGACTGCCTAAAAAGGATGCCGCTACTATCAGGGCTAGGGCAATTGTTTTCAGAAAAACTTCTATACTTTCCTATAAAACTCAGAACAAGAGGACATTATTTTAACAAAAAAGAATAAAAAGCAAACTTTATTCTGTCCGTATTTTCTGTATCAATTTATATATTTGATTCTTACCAAAAACCTGTTTTTTAATTATTTTTTCTAACGCTACTACTAATGAAAGAACTTACTAAAATCGGTCGTCTGTTTTATGGCATCGGCATTGTTGCTCTGGGTATACATCAAATTATTATCAAAGATTTTCGTTCCGAAATTTTATCTCCGTTTCCGGAATGGGCACATCACTATAACATCTTCCCTATTCTTACCGGAATAGCCTTAATACTGACAGGAATTATCATTTCAGGATTATTTAAAATCAAATTTGTTGACACCAAAAAAACGTGTCTCTATTTAGGATTTTGTTTTCTTGCCCTCCTACTAATTTCTCATCTTCCGTATATATTCATACTCAGTCCTAAAGTTTCAGGACCACAAATTTTGATTAGCGCCTTCGAAGAACTAGCCTATAGCGGTGGTGCGTTTGTCATGGCAGGCTCTTTTCCAACGAACGGTTCTAATAAAAACCAAACAAGCTCCTTTACCTCATTTTTAGAAAAACTAATCCCCTGCGGACGGATTTTTTATTCCCTTCTTATCCTATTATTTGGATGCAGTCATTTTCTTTTTGCTGACTTTATCGCTACCATGATCCCTAAATGGTTACCGGCACCAATGTTTTGGACTTATTTTACAGGTCTTGCTCTTATCTGTTCCGCCATTTCAATTATTTTCAAAATAGCGATCAGACCAATTGCCTTTCTTCTTGCAATTATGCTATTTCTTTTCTTCCTCCTCTTCCATGTACCTTATGCCATTGTAAATCCCTCAATAGAAGGCGGAAATGAAATTGTACGTGCTATTATTGCGTTGCTATTTTGTGGTATTGCGTTGGTGATTGCGGAGACGAATGGTTCTAAAAAGGCTGTTTTAGTTGAAGCAATATAAACTGAACTTATCACTGATTTGTGTGATTTATGGTTTTTCTACGAAGTTTTTCTATCTCGGTTATCATCGGGACTAGTATTTTTTGCCAGTCTTTTTTTTGCAAAATCAGGTATTTATACGTGGTGATTGGTTTGAATTTAAAGTCGATGTTTGTTTTTAGATTAAGATTTATGTATAAGTCAATTGTTATAAATGATTTTACATAAAACTTCAAAAAATAAAAATTTAATTTTTTCAAAGATAGCACTCCAATTTAGTAGTGATAAGTATGATATCTTAGGACTTATACACAAGTTAGCTATAATTTAAAAGAAACACATGACAAAAAGAAATACGACAAACCTAAATGAAAACAACTTGCCGACTGCTTTGGTTGTAGGACGAGAATATTTTAAAGAAGAATTAAACAAAAGAATTGTTCTTGGTGAAGAAATATATAATAGACAAATTCAAACAAATAGACAATTTGAACAGGCTCAACAAGATTACAATGATTGGAATGATTTTAATACAGAACTTCTTAAACAATCTTTCAATAAACCAAATAGTGAATACAAGCAAAGGTATGATTATCTAAATGAAAAATTTATTTATGTTTCCCAAACTCCAGCAGAAGAATTGAAAGAATTCTATGAAAATGTAAAAAACAAAGTAAGTAACTTAAAACAATTAGTCGCTAAATTATCATTAATAAAAACTGAAATCAATGAACCAGTTATTTCTAAAGGCACTTCAATAAATAGCAATAAAGTATTTATTGTACATGGCCATAATAATGAGGTTAAAGTTAATGTAGCAAGAACAATTGAAAAATTAGGCTTAGAAGCCGTAATTCTACATGAACAAGCAAATTCAGGGAAAACAATCATAGAAAAATTTGAAGAACATGCGGACGTAGCATTTGCAATTGTCTTATTAACCGATGATGACTTAGGGAAAAATAAAAAAGAAGATAACTTAAACAATAGAGCAAGACAAAACGTAATACTTGAATTAGGATATTTTATTGGCAAACTCACAAGGAATAAAGTTTGTCCTCTTTATGCTCCAGGAGTTGAATTACCAAGTGATCTACTTGGACTACTTTATCTTGAACTTGATGCGGAAGAAAGTTGGAAATTTAAGTTAGCAAAAGAACTAAAAGCCTCTGGACTTGAGTTTGACGTAAATAAAATATTGTAAATCTAAGATTAAATAACATTAGGCAAGTAAATTGTATACTATTAAAATCAGATTTCGAAATATCTGAACTTAGATAAACTGCGCCTAACAGACGTTGCCGCGTAGTTCTAAAAAAATAAAAGCTATGAAAGTCGTATTGGATTCAAATATACTAATTGCAGATTTTAATTTACAAACACCAAACTTTGCAGTACTTTTTGAAAGTTCAAGAAATAATAGAATTGATTTATTTATTCCACAGGTTGTGCTTGACGAAGTTTTAAATAAATATGAGCAACAAATTTCAAAAATGTATTCAGAAATTAGTATTCAACTTAGAAAATATAATAAACTCACTTCAAATTCTTTCGAAAATCCAATACAGTCTGATTCGATTCAAAATGCAGTTAATACATATAAAGATAAAATAAATAGTCTTTTTGAAGAAAATGCTATTACTATTTTACCATATCCTGATGTTGACCACGCAATATTAGCTCGAAAAGCAATGCTGAACAAAAAACCTTTTAACTCTAATGAGAAAGGTTATAGAGATAATCTAATATGGGAAAATATCAAAAAAATTATAACTGATGAGAATCCAGATGCAATAGTTAGTCCAGAACTTGTCTTTATAACGGGTAATTATAAAGACTTTTCAGGAAAAAGTAATGAACTCCATGAAGAATTATTAGAAGAACTCATACATGAAAACAAATCTGAAGATATCGTTTTGTATGAAAGCTTAGGAGAATTCAATGAAAAGGTTTCAAAGCTTTATTATCAAGAAGTATTCAAATTTAAAGAACGATTGGAAAATCAGGATTTTTGGGACTTTGACTTAAAAAGTGATATAGAAACATTTTTGTTTGAGGATTTTGTTGGTTCAGAATTACATAACTATAGGCATTTTGTGCCGTATGCAAACGATTCTCCTACTGTTGAAGCAATAAATGAAGAATTTGAACTTAACATAACTTCAGTAAAGCAAATTTCATCAACAGAATTTTTAATAGATGTTGATTTTGATTTAAGAACTCAGTTGAATTATTTCATTGATAAACATGATTATTGGAGTTCAGAAAATGATGATTATAGTGTTATTGATTTAGATTGGAATGACCATGTAGTTTTTGTTGAATCTGAAGTTCTAATACCAATTTCGATAAGCTTAATAATTGATGCTGAATTAAATTGTAAAAGTATTGAAATTAATAAGATTGACGATGATTTCGAATAAAAGAACTATACACAACATCCGTTACACGAAATTTGTTTTTTAGGCTTAATTTAAAGATCATTTTGTACTTGGGAAATTGTACCCCTTTAATCACAAACCTCGTGTAGCGTCACAACATTAGCATAATTTTAGGACTAAACAAACAACACAATGACATACAACTCTACTTGTGAAATAAAAAAAGACTTCCAAATTGATAGTGACGATCTGGAAATAATAAGAGAAGGCGTAAATGCAATACGGATTGACACACATCCAGATAAAACGAATGGCGAATTCCCAAGCGAAATTATCAAGGAACAATACTACAAAGCAAATAACGCAATCGAATATCTAGATAGCATTAAAAACAATCAGTCTCTTGTTATTGTTGAGAAAATGACTGACTTAATGAAAGTCATAACTGATCTAATTCCAATAAATAAACAAAATTCTCTTGAACAAAATCTCGACTCAAAAATTTCTTTCGCGATTTCTACATTTCAGTCAAAAATGTTCTTGCCTAAAATTTCGCTCACTGTAATTACAGCGATTGTTACATTTTTATTTCTATTTCCAGCACAAATTAAAGACAACCCAACACTATCGCACTTTATAAATCCCACAAGTTTATACTTTGTATCAGTATGGTTTTGTCTTTTGTTTTATTCAGGAATATTTTGGATGATGGCATTCAATAATGAAGAAAAGTCAAAAAAAAAATTAATGCTATTAAAAGTAGACTCCGTACAAAATCAAGTTTTTGAAAATTTTATTGCAAGACATTTAACTGATAATAAATTTATAAAAGACGAGTTAACACATTTTATTTACGAAAGCAGTATTGAAAATCGTTTAGGAGAACTAGATAGTTCAGAAGGATTGAGTTCAATAACAACTAGATTTTTTGGTTCGGAAATGATTACTATGGAAATTGCACAAAATATTGCAGAATTAATAATTTCAAGAGGAGAAAAAAACAAAGTGATTGAGAAACTTGCGATTAACGCTCTAAGCGATATTTATGAAATTAAAAACTACCGCTAACAGCCAACTTAAAAACCGAACAATATGGAAAATCTTTTATACTACCCTTATATCAATATGCCTAAAACTAATTGGACAGTGCGATCATTATTGTATTATGACCAAATTGGTTCAATAGTACCAATGGATTATTTCTACGACCCTAATAAATATGATCCATTTATGAGAGAACTCGTTCAAAAGGAACTTGTTATACCAATTAGTCCAATGGAACAGTTTAAAAAACCTTGGCAAATTTGTAAACAATTTACAGATTACATGAATACAGAGGAATTTAATCTCAAACAGAGAAAAAAGAGCTTTAAAAAAAAAGGTGGACAGAAAATATTTGAGTCAAAGTTTCAAGGAATCAGAATTCATACAAATAAATTTGACCACGAATTGCTTTATCAAATCGAACAAGCTGGTTTAGCAATTCGTGAGGACAATCACGAATGGTTTTGGGTTGAAAAGAAAACCGCTGGAGAACTTATGATGTTTTTAGCTTCTGTACTTGGAAAAAAAATAGATTTTTTACCCGCAACAGACCAAAAAATAAAAAGCAATCCCTTTTTTCTAACTAAGAAGCGTTTAGAAAAAACAAAAGAGAAGAGAGAAATAATTTTAGAAAGTCTTATACCGTTCCCAGAAGAAATCGACTTAACAAAACTTATTAAATTTAAAGAACAAAATTCGGAACTGCTTAAGCGCTTTAAAAATAGTGTAGAACTTATTGCTTTAAATTCAGACATCGAAGTTGGAAGCGATTTATTCAGAGAAAAGATTAAAGAATTAGAATTTGGCAAAGATGAGATTTCAATAAAGATGAATGAAAATAAAATGGGTAAAATATTTTTCGGTACCTTCTGCGGAATAAGCGGAGCAGTAATAGGTTTAGCCGCAGCTGGTACAACTGGTGCAATAATTGGTGGTTTACCATCATTTGCAAACGCAATTTATTCTGCTCTACAAATCGAACAAATAAAAGATGTTGACAACAATAAAGGTATGAAGTACATTGCTCTCGTTGACAAAGAAATAAGAAAGCCAACCACTCCCCTCATTCTGCGGAATGTTTCGCTTTAAATTTCGAATTAATCTGCGATATTCCGACTTCGCACACACTGCTATATTCCGCTACAGCTTTTTTCGCTCATTGGAACGGGTACGATGTCAGGAGACTTCGTACAGCAGAAGGTATTATCTTTTAGCAAAATAAAATACGCATTGCATCCTTTGATAATTAACAGAATAAAACCTTAAAACAAACTTCAATTAAAAACCAAACCATTATGAAATATTTCCTTTTACTATCTTTTCTATTAATTTTCACCAAAAACTTTGCACAAGAAGCTAAAATAAAAAAGGAAAAATGGCATTGGAACAATGAGGCAAAACAAGATACCGATATTGGTTATACTCAAGTTTTAAAAGTTGACAATGTTCTTTATATTTCCGGTGCTGTAACAACCGAATTAACTCCTGAAGGAATCACAGCTGTCTATAATGATTTAAAAGCATCCCTATCGAGTTATGGTGCCACATTTGAAAATGTTGTAAAAGAAAATTTATATACAACAGATATAGAGACAATGAAAAAATACAATAACGTTAGAAAAAAATTCTATAATGGTGACTTTCCTGCTGCTACATGGGTTCAAATAGTACAATTATACGTACCAAATGCAAAATTAGAAGTTGAATTGATTGCACATCTACCAAAATAATTTGATTCAATTGGGATTTCTGGGAACAGATAGGTTTCGCAAAATTCAGATTGAATACGAACTTATTTTCTTTCCTCATAAATGTCCTCAGCTTTGTTTTCTACTTGTAAAACTTACTTTGTCAGTGCGCTATTGCTTGGGTATGCATAGTGGGGGAAATTCATTTTGAAGAATATAAAACAGAAACTAATTTGGTCTAATATCGAAAACCGGACACTCTTTCTAAACAATAACTATAGAAAAATAAAAGTGGAGTTCAGAAACCACATAAATAAACGAGAATTAACTAAAGATTGTAAAAATTAAAATTATGGAAACAAAAATGGAAACACCTAAAAAAACAAGTAAAGCGAAAACAATCATTTCAGCAATAATTTTTATCGGAGTTATATGGTATTTTTTTGGAGGCGGAATGGATAAACAAGTTGCTAAAGATATGCAAAAAATAGAGAATCAAGTTGCTTTGGATGCTGAACAACAATATGAAATAGCAAAAAATGGAGGTGATAAAATGCAAACTTATGTACAAGCAAGTTTGGTTGCTGCAGCATATTTACAAGCAAAAGATGAAGTCAATTATAATAAATGGAAAGCTATAGAAAAAGAAGACGCTAAAAATGCGGGAATACCAACTGAATAAAACCAGTCAGCTGTGCGAAGTCTCCTGACTTCGCACACACTGCTATATTACACTACACCTTTTTTCGCTGATTGGAAGGGGTACGAAGTCGGGAGACTTCGCACAGCAGCGTTAAATAGCTTTATTAGTGTAACTATTCGTAAAAGGTACTTTTTAAAATCAAGATAAAAAATATGAAAAAACTTATTGGACTTTACGGAACTTCAAATGTCGGAAAATCTCAAACAATCAAATTGGTTTATAAAAAACTTCATGAAAAATTTCAAGGCTTTATCTTTCATGAAGACTTTGAACAAATAACCCACGAAAACGGAGATATTTCAGTTATCGTAAAAATAAATGGCAAAATAATTGGAATTGAAAGTCAAGGCGACCCAAATTCAAGAATATTTTTCTCACTACCAATATTTGCAAAATTAAAATGCGATATTATTTTATGCGCAACAAGAACAAGAGGCGGAACAGTTATTGAAGTTGAAAAACTAAATAATGAATATGAAATAATATGGATCAAGAAAAATTGGGAGCAAGAAAAAGCAAAACATGAAATTGAAAATGAGAAAATTGCAACTGACATTTTAAAAATAATTACAGAACAATTAAAATAAAAACTAATACCTGCACCAGCTTCTCAAAATGTTCTTTAAATATTGCAATCGCTATTCAAAGTCTCCTGACTTCGCACACACTGCTATATTCGGCTACAACTTTTTTGCTTATTGGAGCGGGTAAGAAATCGAGAAACTTCAGACCGCAGAGTAAAACTTATAATTTTGTATTCAACTGAAAAATAAATCTTAATTTAGCTTAACCCTACTAAGCAGCAAAACATCATGTGATACTATGAAAAAAACAGTAACCCTTATATTGGTCTTTATAATTTCGCAATATAAAATTACTGCTCAAAGTACTACCAAAACTCATGAATCATCAAATAATGAGGTACTCACAAGATGTTTTGAAGATATACCGGAAAACAAATACTTAGATTCTATTGGTTCATCACTTGCTAAAAAAAAGAAATTTTGTTATTTATGGACTTGCTTAACCCAATTATCAGAAGAAAATCCACAGCTTAATAAAGCAATTTACAATCGAATAAAAGATATCGCTGAAAAATTATACGCTGAAAATAAAGCCGTAATTATCACCGATAATTGCGAAAATTCTATCGAAGAAAAAAACGTTAATGGAAAACTTATTCAAATTATAAATACGGGGATTTGTCCGGGATGTATCAGATTCAAAGAATTCGAAAAAGGAATAGATCTATTCAATAATGAAATTAAATATTTATTTGGAATATCAAAATAACACTAAAAGAATAACCAAAAACCAAATGAAAAGAGTAACACTATTAAGCCTATTAGTTTTATTAACATTCACCACTAAAACTTTCTCCCAATCAAAACCGGATTCTTATTTAGAAAAAGCAATTGCTATAATGGAACAAAACTCGGTCAACAAAAAGAAAATAGATTGGGCAAAAATAAGAACTGAGGCCAAGCTTGAAAATAACAAATCGAATTCAATACAAGACACGTATCCAATTATTAAGAATATTTTGAATGAATTGGGTGACCAGCATTCGGGCTTTTATGAACCTCAAGTGGTGGAATTCTATTTAAAAAGATACAAGGACAGCGGTTTGCCTTTTCCTTATGCAAAAGACAGTATAATAAACGAAAAATATGCCTACATCACCATTCCTGCTATTGGAAATCTAAACCAGGAAGATTGGGAAGAATATGTGAGTTCTTTTTACAAAAAAATTAAAAAACTCGAAAAGATAAATCCAAAAGCCTGGATAATTGATGTAAGAGAAAATGATGGAGGAATGTTTTCGCCCATGTTTAAATCCATTTATCCTTTTTTAGACGCTGTAAATGTGGTGGGTTCAATAGATAATTCGGGAGAAATTGGCTACTATAGTAACACCAATTCGAACATCTATTTTAATAAAACTGTAATTGCGACCTTTCAAACACCGGATATAAAAATCAAAAAAAAGAACAAACCTATTTACATTTTAACGAGTAAAAAAACAGCGAGTTCGGGAGAATTTATTGTTGCCAGTTTCAAAGGACAAAAAAACGTAAAAATAATTGGCTGCAATACACAAGGATTAACTTCCGATAACTCAGAATTCAGACTTACCGATAATGCAATTTTAAAAATAACAACAGGTATTCTAATGGATCGAAACAAAACAGAATATCGTGAAATTGGAAAAGGAATTGCTCCGGATATTCAAGTTGAAACAACGGATTTAAAAAATTACATCGAAAAAATTACTAAATAATAATACTCGTGTTCCGCTCGTGAATACAGTTTAAATAAAGGCTAACATTAAAAAAAGTCACGAGCGGGGCACAATAGCTCAACGTCATTAAATTAAGGATTATCAAAAAAGTCTCATGCAGATTTTAGCGGGATAGAATAAAAAAAATCCGCAAAATCCGCAGAATCTGCATGAAAAAATTTTAAAACTTAATGACAGTACGTAAGATCTAGCCGGAAGAAATCTTATTGACTCACTTTACACAATACCATAGAAGAAATATGTTCGCAAAAATCCAAATGTTGAATATTTTTCAAACAGAATAAATTTAGAAGAAAAATATCTAGTAAAAAACAGTCCCTAACAGCCATTACAACTCAGCTGTGTTTTGTACTTGTAAAATTTGTGCATAATAGAAAAAACTCGCATCTTTGATTCCAAACCTCGTCTAGCGTCAGAACGTTAGCGGCTATTAATACCTCAACAACCAAAAAAACAACCAAAACAGAATAAAATCTATGAAACTATTACCGTTAATTTTTGCTTTAAATTTTGGACTTATCACATTCGGACAAACTCAGAAAACAAAAATTTTATTAATTGGAACTATCCATTTTGAAACCCCACATAAAGATAGTTTTGAACTAAAAGTAGACGATTTTTTTAATGCTAAGCGACAAAATGAATTAGAAGACCTAACAAATGTTCTATCTCAGACAAAAGCGACTAAAGTGATGATCGAAAGACCATTTGAAAATCAACGTTCCAGCGACAGTTTGTATCATTTATATTTAACCGATCATTATAAACTTACCGTTTCAGAAAGAGAACAAATTGGCTTTAGGTTAGCAAAAAAATTAAAACTAAATCAAGTAAACTGTATAGACAAATTTTATGGGTTACACGATAGCTTAATGGCTGCGACCGCAAAAGAAAATAATCAACTTTATATACTAAAAGATTTAGGGACCCAGGCAAATGCAATGCTAAACGATTATAATAATAAAGTAAAAAAAAGCACCATAACCGAAGTCATAAAATACGTAAATAAACCCGAAGAGTTAAAAAGAAATTTATCCATTTATCTAAAGTTTTTAGCAAAAATTGGTGGAGGTAAAAATTATGCAGGAGCACAATATGTATCAGAATGGTATTTAAGAAATCTTGCTATTTATTCAAATATTATAAATCAAGTTGAAACCTCGGACAAATATGTTATTTTAATTTTTGGACAAGGACACATTCCAATAATAAAACACTTTTTAGAAAACAATGATAACTTTGATGTTGTGGAACTTAAGGACGTATTAAAATAAAGTCGCGAAAAGCCCTTTTGAGCGAGTTACAATTTAGTAGAATTACTGTTTCTTATCCAGTTTTCGTTCAGCCGAAAACGGAGCGTATACGAATTCTCAGTCGTTTCAAAATAACAAAATGTTGTACGTCACTTTATAGCAACAGAAATAACGAATAAACATTTAAAATTACAAAACTACAAACATGCAAGACGAAATAATAAAACACACAAAAAAAATATACTCAGAGATGAACAATAAAAAACATTCCTTCAAAGAAAAAGTAAAAGAAATACTTACTGAAATTTTAATTATTGTATTTGCGGTTTCACTTTCAATATGGCTTCACTCTTGGAGCGAAGAAAAGCATCAACAGAAAGATGCACAAAAATTTTTAATGGGATTGAAAGGAGATTTACAAAATGACATTTCGAATCTGGAAAACACAAAAAAGTTATTAAGTAAAACGCAAAAACAAATAGATTTTGTTTTACATCTTACACCAAAAAAAATAGACAGTATTGAAGCGAATCATAAAGAGATTAATTCAGGTACAAATTTCATTAATACCTTAATAAATAATGGTAGCTATGAAGGCTTTAAATCTAGTGGAAAAATAAATACTATAGAAAATCAAAAGGTAAGAAATAAGATTTTGAGTTATTACCAGCAAACTATTCCACAAATAGCAATTGTCGAAGTTTCATACGAAAGACTTATTTCCAGATATGTAGATTTATTAATATCCGGAAAAGAAGATGAAGATATTAATACAACGGTATTGAAAAAGAAGACAAAAATTGTTTTATCGGGACTTAGTAAATTCACCCAATATAGTCAAGAACCTTATCAAAACGCAATTAAGGAAGCAAAAGAAATTATAAAAGAAATTGAAGCAGAAGAGGCTAAATAAAAAATGATATCTTTAGTCTTTTGTGCTATTTTTAATAAAATCATGCAGCAGTAGTCTAGTTTTATAAGACATATATACTAGTTAACATCAATTGTAAAACGACAAATAATATGGACATAGTAAAACATAATAAATTAGCTTGGGACAATTACGTTGACAAAAAAGACCGTTGGACAATTCCTGTTTCAGACCAAGAATTGGAAAACGTAAAAAACGGAAATTGGAGTATCGTTTTAACACCTAAAAAAGCGGTACCTAAAAATTGGTTTCCTACTTTAAAAGGTTTAAAAATATTAGGACTTGCCTCCGGTGGTGGACAGCAAGGCCCAATCCTTGCGACCTTGGGTGCAGACGTAACCATTTTTGACAATTCCGAAAAGCAATTACTACAAGACAAAACCCTAAGCGACAAATTCGACCTTGACATAAAAACTGTTCAAGGAGATATGAAGGACCTTTCTGTATTTGCAGACAATTCATTTGACTTAATTTTTAATCCTTGCTCCATACTCTTCGTTGACGATGTTTTGCCCGTTTGGAAAGAATGTTTTCGAGTTTTAAAACCCAACGGAATTTTAATGACGGGTTTAATGAATCCAATTTCGCTTCAGCTTGACGAAAAAAACTTGAAGTTAATTTACAAGCAACCCTTTTCAGACCTACATTCATTGCCGACAGAAGAATTAGAAGAGTTGAAAAAGAACAAGGAAGCATTACTATTTGGACACAGTTTGACAGACCAAATTGGTGGACAACTAGAAGCTGGTTTTACAATAACTGCAATGTTTGAAGACTCTTGGGGCGGAGAAAATAAAATCGACGAATTTTTACCTGCATTCATTGCGACAAGAGCTATAAAACCACAAGAGTGACAAAACAACTGCTGCTAACGGGCGTTCGACAAAAAAGCGGGTTATTGAATGAATTGTATAAAAATGCCCCGCTAGTAAACCAACTAAAACTGACTGTAGGACAAGGAATTAGCAAACAGCTACGTTGCAACGAAAAAAAGTTTTCTAAAAATTGAAATAAAAAACAGAAAAGATATGAATAGAAAAATCATAGCCTACTTTTTAATATTTGCAAGTTTAATTCTGCTCATTTTCAACATAACTGAATTGAACTTTGACAACTTAAAAGAAAATCGATACGCAAGTATTGTTTCAAATTTGTTATTAATACTAGCAATGATTTTCACAATTCGGGATATCAATAAAAAGAAAAATGTATAAAATTTCAAGTCCTGTATTTGATAGTGCATGTGCTTGAAAAATTTATGCTTCGGGAAAAAACTTGCATATTTAATCCTCAGTTCTTCCAATACTACGATCGTTGTGCGAAGTCTCCCGACTTCGCACAACAATACTATATTCCGCTACAACTTTTTTTTGCTTATTGGAGCGGCTACGAAGTTAGGAGACTTCGCACAACAGAATCATAAATAATTTAAGGTTGATATTCTTTACCAAAATTTATTTCTTTAATTAGAATTCCATGCTCATCCCATTCTTTATGTAATCCATATGGCCTATTATTACTTATAAAACCTTCTTCAATAATTCGCCCATTAGAATCATAAGATGCACTTCTTCCATGTCTACTTCCATTTAAAACGAGAAATTCACTAATTAAGACTCCTTTGTCATCATATTCCACAATAGTTCCTGTGAAAGGACTATTGTTATGGTAAAATAAAGTTCCTCCTCCATAATCGGGAGCCATAATTTCAATATTATCAAAATTTATAGTCATTTTTTTTTTAAATTATAACAGTTAGAAGATCAGTTCTTCAAAGTGTTCTTCCAATACTGCGATTGCTTTGCGAAGTCTCCCGACTTGGCACCGCAGAATCAATTACAAATGAAGTTTATTTAATTCATCCAACAACTCCATCTCATCCTCCGGTAGAAGCTGCAAAGCAAGTTCCAGTAAAGATATGACATCTATGTCAGAACTGTTTGACAAACATTCACCATCATTTTTAAGCATAAAGATACTTGCTTTAAGAAGATTTGAAGCTATTAGATTTAATTCCTCATAACCGGACACTTTTACTGGTACACTAAAGGAATTATTAATCGTATTCTCTTTTAACTTCGTGAAATAATTTGTCTTATTCATCAATTCTGAAAATTCTGTAACTGGCTTATTATTTTGTACTTCCATGATTAAATTAAATTATATTTCTACTAATTGAAAAACAAACATACAAAAAATCGGTTACAAACAACCGATTCTTTACAATCCCATAAAAACAATCTATTACTTGTAATTTCATTTCCATGAAAAGAACAAGAAAAACTGAAATTCCGGAAGTTGTAAAACAGCTCGGAATCAGAATAAAGGATATAATAGAAGACAATCAACTAAAACAAAGAGAGGTTGCTCATGAAGCTGAAATGGATGTAGAAAATCTAAGGAAATACATTAAAGGTTCACAAGAAATGAAGATAAGTACTCTATTTAAAATTGCTCAAGCTTTAAAAATAAGTCCAAGTGATTTTATTAAAGATTTATAAAAGACTAATAATTTCAATTCACCACCAGCGTCAGCATACCACTCGTAAACACAATAAAACATAAAAATAGTCACGAGCGGGACGCTCGCGCTAGCACAAGAAAACTTAAAAATCTTTCTGTTTTTTACTAAAATCAACCAGCAGCACAATCCACCTTTTTTAGCTGGACAATCTGCAAATCGATTATTTTCTGAGCCACAGTTCCTTTTTCAAACAAACGAATGAATTTGAAAATAGCACTAACAAAATACCCGGGGTTTGAAACCAATCGAGCGATTTCTGTGATTTTTTTATCTCTTAGTTGGATACAGGCTTCCGTTTGATTTTCGGGAAGTGCTACAAATTCGTTGGCAAATTTCCAGGCACCATCTCTGGCGACTTCCATACTAAAATCAATAAAGAAGTTGTCCATTTTGCCCGTCCATTTTAGTAAGATCGTCAGCGTTGGCCAAATTTTAATTAAACATTGTTCGACGTTTCCTACCAGACTGCTTAGAATACCGTTTATTTTATCAAAATCACCTTTTAAGTCTCCGATGTCATCTACTGTACTGACCTGAGCTGCGGCTACTCCTAAATCCAAATTCACATGGGCATTAATCCCAAGCAATAAGTGTTGAACCACTATGGGCCAAAATTTTTCTGCTTGTTGAAACGAAAATTCCCAACATTCGGATGGCTTTTCTTTGGCTTTATATTGGTAATAGGCCTTTATATAACGATTGGCAAAAATGACGTCGAGTTTCTCCATTCGCTCTCCGTTCTGAAAAGAATGATCTGCGATGCCTTCTTTTATTCGTACCGTAACTTCACGATACAACATAGTAAACAAACCTATAGCGCTTTGTTCTACTTTTGATATTTCTATTATCTCATCCAATAACTGAATGACCTCGTCTATAGTAGTGGCTTGTTTTATATTCATTGTAGTAGGTTGTGGTTAAATTAGCAACAACGAATATAATTCTTTTAATCTGTTAAAGCCTATTATTTTGAAGCAATTATCTTGTTATTTTTTCTACTTTTAATATTCAAATAATAACTAAATCCATTACATGTAATTGTTTTACAGCTTACCATACACCCGAAAATATTTCGTTGGTAACGCACTCCGGAAAAATGTATCTTCATAAAAAATTGGAATACCAGCAAAAGTTTTCCAACTTTACAGAACGGCACATTATTAAAAGAATAGACCATATGAACAACGACTTCTATTATAAATTCATTCTGCCGGACCAATCCATTAGCGATTTTGTAGAAAATATTGGAATGTTTCACAATCCGTCTGATAAAGCAAAAGAAGTTGTTCTAATGCCTGATGGAAGAGTTGATTTATTTTTTATGAAATCTCAATCAGACTCTTTTCATAGTACGCTTATCGGTCTGGAAACAGTACCGGAGCAGAGAACCATTCCTCCGCAGACTCTTGCCTTCAAAATTAGTTTTAAGCCGTTGGGAGTCGAATATATTTTACAAACTTCTATTGCTGCTTTTTTAAACAGTGCTCAAAATCTACCTCCGGATTTTTGGGAATTTAATGCCGCTGACTTGAAAGATTTTGATGCCTTTCATAAAAAAGCAGTACAAAAAATAACAGCCCTTTTACCAACTAAAATTGACGAAAGAAAACGCAAGCTGTTTGAACTGGTTTACACTTCAAACGGCGAAATAAAAGTCAAAGAACTTTCTGAAAAAATAGCCTGGAGCAGCAGAGAAATCAATCGCTATTTCAATAAACAGTTTGGACTTTCTTTAAACGCATTCTGTAAAATTTTACGTTTTAAAGCTTCCTTACAGCATATTGCGCAAGGCAAACTTTACCCCGAATTAAACTTCACGGATCAAACCCACTTTATCAAAGAGATCAAAAAATTCTCAGGTGTAGTGCCAAGTGAATTATTAAAAAATAAAGATGACCGATTTGTACTATTATCCGTTCTGAAACAGCAATAATTTTGTTCCGACCGAGGCCGATAAGCCAAACGGAATAAAATTAACGGAATACGATACAAAATGATACTACAAAATAAACAAGTCGCGATCATTGGCGGCGGTCCTGGCGGACTTACATTGGCAAGACTTTTACAATTGCAAAACGTAAATGTAAAAGTATACGAAAGAGATTTTAATAAAGAAGCACGAGTGCAGGGATCACCTCTGGATTTGCATGACGATTCAGGACTGGCAGCGATTAGAAAGGCCGGTTTATTGAACGAATTTAAAACCAATTTTCTTCCCGGTGCCGACAAAACACTGATTGTAAACGAACATGCTGAAATATTTTTCAGTGACCACGAAACAAATGGTCAGGAGGATTTTGGCGATGAACATTTTCGTCCTGAAATTGACCGGGGTTCATTAAGAAAAATATTGCTGGAATCTTTAGAACTGGAAACAGTAGTCTGGGACAGTCATTTTATGGCAATGGAAAAACAAAATGAAGGCTGGCTATTGCATTTCAAAAACGGTTTATCAATTTATGCCGATATTGTAATTGGTTCGGATGGTGCCAATTCAAAAATACGACCTTATATTACAGACATCAAAGCATTATATTCCGGTATAACAATGCTTGAAGGAAATATTTACGAATCCCAGAAAACAGCTCCTCATATTTCATCCTTACTGGATGGTGGAAAAATAATGGCATTTGGAGATTCCCAAAATCTATTACTTGGACAAAAAGGAGACGGAAATCTTGGTTTCTATGCCAGTTTTAAAACCAATGAAAACTGGTCAATAACCAGTGGATTGGACTTTTCTAACAAAACACAAATACTGGAATGGTTTAAAAAAGAATATCCGGAATGGAGCAGTGTCTGGTATGAATTATTTCAAAATGCCAGTGTACCATATATTCCTCGTCCTATTAATTACATGCCCTTAGATCAGACTTGGGAAACTTTGCCTAATGCCACCTTAATTGGCGACGCTGCCCATGTTATGCCACCCTTTGCAGGTGAGGGTGCTAATATGGCCATGCTGGATGCGCTGGAATTAAGTGAATGTTTAACCTCTGATCAACATGAAAATGTGCAGGAAGCGCTCTCTTTTTATGAAAAAAATATGCGCAAGAGAGCTGCAAAAGCAATACAAGAATCCCTTGAAAACGGCGAAAAAATGCACTCAAAAAACGCTTTAAAAACAATGTTAGACTTTTTCAAAGGAGAAAACTAAAAGCAAAGATGACTTTCACACCAACCTAAAGACAGTCCAAATACGAGAAACTTAGTGTATCTCTTCGAAAAAAAACTTTGTATCTAAGTCTCTTTAACGCAAAACAATAAATACTTTAAAGTCCAGCTCCTCACATGCCAAAAAACAAAAAAACTTACAGCCTTTGTGGCTTTATGGCAAAAAACTTCAATACCAATTTCTAAATCCCTAATTTTACCCCTTCAAATTAGAAGGAGAAAATGAAGGTCTGTATTGCTGAAAAACCAAGTGTAGCACGAGAAATCGCATCCGTTTTGGGTGCCAATACCAAACACGATGGCTATTACGAAGGCAATGGTTATGCGGTGACCTACACCTTTGGGCATTTATGTACCTTGAAAGAACCCAACGACTACAAACCACATTGGAAAAGCTGGGATTTGAACAATCTTCCGATGCTTCCCGAAAAATTCGAAACCAAAGTGGTACAGAATACGGGAATTCAGAAGCAGTTTAAAATCATAAAAACCTTATTTGACAAAGCCGAAGTAGTGATCAACTGCGGGGATGCCGGGCAAGAAGGAGAGCTCATTCAGCGTTGGGTGATGAATGAAGCCCATTATAAAGGTGAAGTACAACGTTTATGGATTTCGTCCCTAACAACCGAAGCTATAAAAGAAGGTTTTGAAAACTTAAAGCCATCAGCCAACTACGATAATTTATTCTACGCCGGATTTTCAAGAGCCATTGGTGACTGGTTATTGGGTATGAATGCGACCCGTTTGTATACCGTAAAACATGGTGGTTACAAACAAGTTTTATCTATTGGACGTGTGCAAACCCCAACACTGGCAATGGTTGTAGATCGTTTTAAAGAAATTGAAAACTTTAAACCTCAACCCTACTGGGAACTTCAGACTTTATACCGAGAAGTGCTTTTTAGCTATGAGGAAGGTCGCTTTTTGAAAAAAGAAGATGGGGAACATTTAGCGAATAAAGTAAAAGAAAGCGAATTCGAAATTGTTTCTGTTGAAAAAAAGAACGGAAATGAATACGCTCCCAAATTATTTGACTTAACAGGATTACAGGTTTTTTGCAATACAAAGTTTGGGTTTTCGGCAGATGAAACGCTGAAAATTGCCCAAACCTTATACGAACAAAAAGTAATCACCTATCCCAGAGTGGATACGACATTTTTACCGAATGATATTTACCCGAAAGTACAAGGCATACTGCAGAAACTAACGGATTATGCGGCACTAACTCAGCCCGTTTTAGAAAAGAAAATCAAAAAATCACCTAAGGTTTTTAATGATAAAAAAGTAACCGATCACCATGCGATTATTCCAACGGGGATTCAAAGCAATTTGCAATACAATCAGCAACAGGTCTATGATATTATTACCAAGCGTTTTATTGCCGTGTTTTATGATGATTGTTTGGTAGCCAATACGACAGTAATCGGAAAAGCTGCCGAGGTAACTTTTAGAACTACCGGAAAAGAAATCTTAAAAAAAGGATGGAAAATTGTTTTCGAAGATCCTAACGGTAAAGAAAAAGACCCCGATCTGTTACCTAGTTTTGTTGTGGGTGAAAAAGGGCCACACGAACCATCATTTCTGGAAAAAGAAACCAAACCACCCAATCAGTTTACGGAAGCAACTTTACTGCGCGCCATGGAAACCGCCGGAAAACAAGTTGATGATGAAGATTTACGCGAGCTGATGAAAGAAAATGGTATTGGTCGTCCGTCAACACGGGCAAATATTATTGAAACGCTTTTTAAACGTCAATACATCGTTCGAAATAAAAAACAGGTTTTACCAACGCCAACAGGGATTCAGCTTATAGAAACCATTCAAAATGAGTTGATAAAGTCGGCTGAACTTACCGGTTCTTGGGAAAAACAACTGAAAGATATTGAAAAAGGCACTTTTACCGCCGCCGCTTTTATTCGAAACATGAAACGCATGGTTGAAGCTTTGGTTTATGAAGTCCGAAGTGAAACCAAACATGCTAATATCTCGCATGTCGCCAATGTTCCCAAGCCAGTTGCTAAAGTAGAAAAAAAGAAAGCTGCCGGAATTGCGGCAGAAGTTTGTCCAAAGTGCAAAAAAGCGGCACTTATAAAAGGAAAAACAGCTTTTGGATGCAGTGAATACAAATCGGGTTGTGATTTTGTATTGCCTAATGTTTTTGCCGGAAAAAAAATAACCGAAAGCCAATATTTGAGATTGCTTCAAAAAGGCTCAACAGTAAACATAAAAGGTTTTAAAGATGATTCGGGAACGGTTGAGGGTTTAATTCGTTTTGAAGAGAACTTCAAACTCAAATTAGAACCAAAGAAAACACCATCAAAGCCGACATCAGAGACCACAGCAGATTCTTTGACATGTCCAAAATGTAAAAAAGGGACGATTCTAAAAGGAAAAACCGCTTATGGTTGTGGTGACTATAAATTGGGTTGTGATTTTAAAGTGACTTTTGATGATGTCAGAATCAAACTCGGAGACAATAAACCAACTAGAGAATTGGTTTATTCTATTTTGTCTGAAAGCGTTTAATACAAATAGTATTTTTTTGCCACAGATTAGAAGGATTAAAGTGATTTCTTTTCAACACTAATTACACTAATTTTCACGAATTGTTTCTTTGCTGTTGCGGGGAAAATCATTTTAATCCTGTAATCTGTGGCACTATTTACCCACCAATAATTTTAAAGCTTAATTCGTGCAATTCGTGACAGCCTTTTTCGTGCACTAATCTTACTCTAAACTGGAATCACAAGTTTTTCAACACTAATTACACGAATTTTCACGAATTGTTTTTATGCTGTTGCGCGTAAATTTTTTTTAATCCGTTCAATCTGTGGCATTCTTTTTCATGATTAATTCGTGTAAAATTATGCAATTCGCAGCAACCTTTTTTTTACTAACTTAGCTCATTAATCTAACACTAAATATCTCTAAATATGTTTCAGAAAATTACTCTTTTAGCGCTTGTTCTAGCCTCTGTTTCCTGCCAGAAAAAAGCAACTGTAGAAAAAGACAAAATCAAAGTAGCCGACTGGCTTATCGGAAACTGGGAGAATAAAAATCCGGATGGTGTACTTACCGAAAACTGGCAAAAACTAAACGACAGCACTTTTAGCGCTGCATCGTATTTTATAAAAGGAAAAGATACTATCCATTTTGAAAGCATCGTTTTGGCACAATTAGGCGAAACCTTAACGTACAAAGCAACTGTAAAAGGGCAAAATGACGGTAAAGCGGTTTCATTTCCTTCTACAATTTCAAACGAGAAACAATTGGTTTTTGAGAATCCGAAACACGATTATCCTCAAAAAATTACTTATACCAAAGGAGCCAATAATACTATGACGGCTGAGATTTCCGGGAAACTACAAGGAAAATTGACTACGGAAAGGTTTATTATGACTAAGAAGTAGCTCTTTTTTTTGTGAAATATTTTTTTCTGTACCATTGTCAACCTGAGCGAAGTCGAAGGCTTGTTAGATAAAAGGGGGGCTTCGACTTCGCTCAGCCTGACACATGGGGAAAGAAAACTTTGTGTCTTTGCAACTTTGTACCTCTGCATCTTTACTCCTCTTCCTCTCCGATCTTATTAACCATCAAAATCATAAGTCCGCCTAAAAGGGCCATTATCAAAAAAGCCCATTTCATACTTAGATATTCTGAGATAAAACCAACCATTGGCGGCACAAGTAAAAAACCGAGATAACCTATTGTTGATATTGAGGTTAAGGCTGATCCACTGCTTAATTTTGATGATCTTCCGGCGATACTAAATACCAACGGCACAACGCAGGAAACCCCTACTCCGATTAAAACATATCCAAAAATTGTTGGATAAATATAAGGTAACAAAAAGCAGATTAAAAATCCCACAGTGATAAAAACACCGCTATTTAATAAGATATTCTTAATCCCGAATTTTGTTACAGCATAATCTCCCAAGAAACGTCCTAAGGTAACAGCAATCATAAAAAACACAAATGCTGCGGTGGTTAATTTGGGAGAAGCGTGTAATATATTCTGGAAATAAATCCCGCTCCAGTCGTACATGGTGTTTTCGCAGGCCATGGAGACGAAGCAAATCATGGCAAACTTAATCAGGTTTTTTTCCGGCATAGAAAAGAATTTCTTTTTCTCCGGAACCGGTTCTGTATGAATACTCAGCGGGTAAAAACAAGCTGTAACGGCCAGCATCAAAATACTAACACCCAACAAATGCTGAGACGGATCGATGTGCTGCGTTACCATTACATAACCTAAACCCGCACCGGCAAATCCGGCAAGACTCCAAACCGCATGAAAACGCGTCATAATTGATTTTGGATACAGTTTTTGCACTTCAAGAGCTTGCGCATTAATCGATAAATTGAAAATATTCCGTGACGCTCCAAAAACTAAAAGTATAATAATTAGCTGCCACACAAAAGCGGCAAAACCCGGCAAGGCCAATACAAGGTTAAACATCACCGCTCCTAAAAGCATGATGTAACGACTGCTGTATTTGTTTAACAGTTTTCCTGTAAAGGGCATTGTCAGCATTAAACCAATCGGGAATGCAAATAAAACAGCTCCAAATTGGGCCTCGGTCAAATGTAATTGTGCTTTGATGTGTGGAATCCGGGACGCCCAGGAAGAATATCCAAATCCGGACAGGAAAAAAAATACGGTATTGGCCAGTCTGTATCCTTTAGGAGAATGGCGAAGTTTATCAAAATAGGCTTTTATCATCGATTGTATCTGCACTTAATTAAGTTGCAAAAATAAGACTTTTTTAATCCCTGCCTAATGCAGTTGTAAAGACGATTCTTACTTTAATTACTGCAAAATCAACATTTAACAATTTCATCACCAAATTTTAAAGAATTACAATTGTTAAAATAATATTAATTTTTAAATTTGCACAGTTTTTATTTATTCCAAATAAAGATATTTTAATTAATTTAAATAACCATGAATTATCTAAACCCCAGAGTGCAACAAATTCTTTTTGTTTTCTTCTTATTCTTATTTTCTATAACTACTATTTCTGCCCAACAATCTTTCGGAAGTATTAAAGGAACCATAACAACTTCTGACGGAGAAAAGGCAGAAGATGTTTATTTGAACTTAAAAAATTCAAAATACGCCACAACTTCTAACGAATATGGTGCATTTGAACTAAACCGAGTAAAATCGGGAAGTTATACTTTACAAATTTCATTGGCCGGTTATGAAAAACTGACACAAGAAATAACCGTTACCGAAAATCAGGTTACTACACTACAATTACAGTTAACGGTTTCTAACAAACAATTAAAAGAGGTTGTAATTACCAGTAATAAAGGAAAGGCTTTTCCAAAACAAAGTACTTACGTTTCAAAAATGCCATTGAAAAACATTGAGAATCCGCAAGTTTATAATGTTGTTTCTTCTGAAATAATGAAAGAGCAAGCCATTACCAATTATGAAGATGCCTTAAAAAATGTTCCCGGAATTCAAAAACTTTGGGAATCTACCGGACGTGGTGGTGATGGAGGATCTTACTATACTTTACGTGGTTTTGAAGTTCAGGCCAATGTTGTAAACGGATTGCCGGGCTTAACAAACGGAAGTCTTGATCCTGCCAATATAGAACGAATAGAAGTAATTAAAGGACCATCTGGAACTTTATTCGGAAGTTCCTTAGTTAGTTATGGTGGTCTTATTAATACCGTTACCAAAAAACCATTTGTTGGTTTCGCCGGCGAAGTTTCGTATACAAGCGGAAGTTTTGGACTAAACAGAGTAACGGCAGATGTCAATACAGCGCTGGACGATAACGACAACATTTTGTTTCGCATCAATACTTCGTATCAAACAGAAAACAGTTTTCAGGATGCGGGCTTTCGTACAGCTTTGTTCGTAGCTCCTTCCCTTTCTTATAAGGTAAATGATAAATTGTCTTTCCTTATCAACACCGAGTTTATGCAGGAAGAAAAAACAACTCCGTCCATGTTGTTTTTAGGAAGAGACCAGCAGCTGCAATTTGCAAACCTTGGGGAGTTAAATTACAACACCGATCTTTCTTTTTACAGCAATGATTTATCGATAAAAAATCCTCGTTTTAGTTTACAGGCACAGATGAATTATAAAATCTCTGATCAATGGACATCTCAAACGGTTTTATCACGAGGTTCTTCTAAATCAAACGGATACTACTCTTATATTTATGATAATGAAGATGGAAAAGGAGATTTTGCCTTCTGGATTAGCGACCAACAGTCGCAAACCAGTACAACAGACATACAACAGAATTTTGTAGGTGATTTTAAAATTGGAAACCTGCGCAATCGTATCGTGGCAGGTCTTGATTATTTTGAAAGAAATGTAACTTATGCAGGATCAGGATATGCAAAATTGTACAATATTACCGCACAAGGAGAAGTCAGACAATTTGATCCTTTAGCTCCAAATTACCTGACCAGAACATCGGTTGATAATGTTCTTTCTAAGGAAGCAGCGCAAAACTTTAACCAACAGGATGCGACCTATAGTGCTTATGCTTCAGACGTACTTAACATTACGCCAACTTTATTGGCAATGGCCAGTTTGAGAGTTGATTATTTTGACACAAAAGGCGACATCAAAAATGACAAAGACGATTACACCCAAACGGCTTTATCTCCAAAATTCGGATTATTGTATCAGCCTATTGAAGATAAACTAGCTGTATTTGCCAATTATATGAATGGTTTTAGAAATGTTGCCCCAGGCAGTACTACTGATGCTAACGGAGATATACAACCTAAAACTTTTGAACCTGAACATGCCAATCAATTAGAATTTGGAGTTAAAGCCAATCTTCTTTCTGACAAATTAAATGCAACTGTAAGTTTTTATGATATTAATGTTGCCAATTTAGTAGTAAGCTCCAATACATTCACTGTACAGGGAGGTGAAGCAAGAAGTAAAGGTTTTGAACTTGACTTGAATGCTGCTCCAATAAAAGGGTTAAGCATCATAGCAGGATATAGCTACAATGACAGTAAAATTACTAAAGGAAACGATGGTGATGTCTGGTTGGAAAATGGAAAAAGACCTTTCTGGGCCGGACCAAAAAACCTGATCAATCTTTGGGCTACTTACAAATTTGATTCCGGTACTCTTGAAGGATTTGGTTTAGGATTTGGAGGAAATTATGCGAGTGAAAATGCCATCTTGGACAGTCCAAAAACAGGGAAATTTGTACTTCCTGAATATACAGTTGTAAATAGTTCTGTTTTTTACAGCTCGACTAAATTCCGTGTGGCTTTAAACCTTAATAATATGGCCAACAAAGATTACTTTAACGGTGGCTGGTCTACCGTAAATCCACAAAAACCAAGAAATCTGGTAGCAAGCTTCTCGTATAAGTTTTAATCCATTTCAATTTAAATAAAAAGCCTCGAAATCCTATATACAATTAGTGATTTCGAGGCTTGTTTTTTTATTAAAGTTAAAAGCTATTGCTTCAATTTACTGGGCAAATAGCCGAATGTCTTTTTAAAAGCGACTGTGAAATGATGTTGATTTTTATATCCCAATTCTTCTGAAACGGCAGAAATCGGATAGTCTTTTTCGACCAACAATTGTTTGGCATATTCCATTCTCACCATTGTCAGATAATTAAAAACAGTGGTATTATAAACTAATTTAAAATACTTTTTAATTTTAAAATTATTCAACCCAACCTCAGCGGCAATACCTGCCAGCGTAAGTTTCTCTTTGAATTGTGTTTTTAAGATATTCTCGACTTCCAGAACTTTTGCATAATCACCGGCGCTTATTTCGACACTTACTGAAGTGTTTTCCTCTTCGTTAATTATCGTAAACAAATACGAAAGAATCTCTACTATTTTTGACTCTAAAAAGGCTTTTTTGATCGCTCCCGAATAAGAACATTGCAGAATATCTTCAATCAAAATATTTAGTTTTGGTGAAATACTTTTACTGGTTTCCCACATGGCGTATGAGGTCTGATTTGTTATTGCGTCTGCCAGCAATGGTATGGTAGTTTTTAAATTCGGATAAAATAACTTCTCTAAATACGCTTCCGTAAAAGTAATTTCCAACGTTCTTCTTCTTTTGGTTCTGTAGTTTAGAACCCCTTTTATTTTGGGTAAATAAAATAAATTATAATGCCCCTGCGGAATGTAAATTCCACGCTGGGATTTATCTTCAGGACAATATTCGTTATCTCCCTCCATTTCAATATGAAGTTTTACAAAAGAAAAATCATGTTCTACTTCAATCGCATACGAATCATTCTCCATTGTCAAATCTCTCGCAACCACGTGAATTCCGTTTAGCATAATATCAGTGATTACACCTTTGATTCCTTTGTTGTCAAAATTGATTTTTTTCTCAATAAGATCTTCTTTATTAAATCGAATAGGATCATTTACAACCACCACTTCTTTTTTGAAGATATCACTTCTCATCATTGTTTTCATTGGCCCTTTTTTATCCACTTTTTTATTGCGTAAGATAGCGCTTACATTCCTTACAGCCGTTGCAACTAACTGAGGCTAGGCAAGTTTCACAAAATCCCTTTTGCGTTTATATTAATCCTTTTTGCGTTTATTAAGTTTTTGTTAACACATTACTTTTGCGTAAAATTATCAATTTATAACTAATCTAAATAAGGATAAAATGTTTTTTATTAAAACCAAAGCAAAAAAAATGTTAAACAAGCTATTTTTAGGGGCAATACTGCTGTGTCTGTCAATAACGCAGACATTTGCACAACAAAACACCGGTTCGATAAAAGGAACTGTAATCACAGCTGATGATCAAAATGCGGTATCGGTAAATGTAATTATAGCTGAATTAAAAAAATCAGCAACTACAGACGAAAATGGTGTGTTCTTTTTTCACAAAGTACCGGCAGGAACGTATCAGATTGAAATTAATATGACGGGACATACACCATCAAAACAAGAAGTAACCGTAACCACAGGAGAAACTGCTACAGTTTCTTTTCAGCTTCAGTCTTCGTTAAAAGAATTAAACGAAGTTGTTGTAGTCTCTGCAGCTAAAAAATTCGCTGAAAAGAAAAGTGAATTTGTTGCAAGACTACCAATTAGTAATCTTGAGAATCCTCAGGTTTATACGGTAGTGCCAAAAGAACTTTTCCAGGAGCAAATTGCAGTTGATTTTAGAAGCGCATTAAATTCAGCACCGGGATTAAATAATGTAACGCAAAGTTTGGGATCAGGAGGAATTGGTCTGAGCATCAGAATGCGTGGTTTTAGTGGTGCATCTGCAGCAGGATCTATCCGTAACGGAATGAACACCAACTGGGTAACTTTAAGCGACCCTGTGAATCTGGAAAGCATTGAAGTAATAAAAGGACCATCTGCAACACTCTTCGGATCTGCTTTAACTACCTACGGAGGTCTTATCAACCGCGTAACCAAAAAACCATTTGAATTTACCAAAGGGGAAGTGAGCTACACTACCGGAAACTGGGCGTTAAGTCGAACAACTATAGATTTTAATACGCCTTTGAACGAAGAAAAAACAATGCTTTTTAGAGTAAATGCTGCTCTGGACAATCAAAAAACATGGCAAGATCAAGGAAAAAGTAACGCCTTTATAATTGCACCGTCATTTACCTATAAAGTAAGCGATAAATTAACTTTAGATTTTGATGCAGAATTGTACAAAGGAAGTCGTAACTCAAGCTGGATAGGTCTTGGATCCGGGAATCCAACTGCAAAAAATATAGATCAATTGAATTTTGATTTCAAAAAATCATATACAACAGACGATTTACAGTCGGAATCAAAAAACACTAATATTTACGCCAGAGCTACCTACCAATTGTCTGATAATTGGGTTTCACAGACCAATTTTTCAAATGCTTATACAGACAACAAGGCCAACTATTTGTTCCTCCTTTTTAATACCGCAGCCAATGGTGATGTAACGTTACAAAGAAGGCTAATGAACATCAATAGTGTTTTCAAAACAACACAATTGCAACAAAATTTTGTTGGAACATTTCATACCGGAAGTATAAAACACCGCGCATTGATCGGACTTGATTATACTTACATCAGTACCAACGATAACAGATGGGTCATTAATTCATACGATGCTGCGGCCGGAAATCCTGCATTGGCAATCAATGGAAATGCTGCCTTTATAAACATGGAAAAATACAAACAGCTGATTGCTGCCTTACCGGCTCCAAGTGTAGTTGGTATCCGAGATTTCAGAACGTTAAGCGGTTATGTATCGGATGTAATTAACTTTACGGACCGATTTATTGCAATGGCCAGTGTGCGTGTTGATCGTTACGAAAACAAAATTGCGAAATACAATCAGATTGCCGTTTCTCCAAAAATGGGTTTGATTTATCAGGTGGTTAAGGATAAAGTCTCTTTATTTGGAAATTATATGAACGGCTTTACCAATGTAGGTCCGGGAACTACAGCTGCAAATCCAACGGAATTAACAGAATTCAAACCAGAACAAGCCAACCAAATTGAAGGTGGTGTGAAGGTTGAATTGTTAGGAGGAAAACTAAACGGAACTTTAAGCTATTATGATATTGAAGTAAAAGATAAAGTCCGTACCGACCCTACTAACAACTTGTATTCTATTCAAGACGCTACCCAAAAAAGCAAAGGTTTTGAGGCAGATTTAATAGCAAATCCAATTAGAGGTTTACACATTATTTTAGGGTATGGCTACAACGAAAGTAAATTTACCAAAACAAACGCGGCAACTCAGGGAAAAAGACCTTATTCTACACCTGCCAATGTAGCAAACCTTTGGGTAAGTTATAAAATATTAGATGGTCAAGTAAAAGGACTTGGTTTTGGTTTTGGAGGTAATACACAAAGTGACACCTACATAAACGATACGAATACCTTTAAAGTAAACGGATATACGGTAATGGACGCCACTGTTTTTTACGAAAAGCAAAAAATCAGATTGGGCCTAAAACTAAATAACATTGCAAACAAAGAATATTGGACGTCTGATTACTGGGCTACTATGATGCCAACAAGACAATTAGTTGCTAATCTTACTTTCAAATTTTAATACCACTTAAATTAGTTTTTTTCCAAGCTGGCTTATCGTTCTCGAAATGCCGGCTTGGTTTTTATCGCTTTCTATTATGACCAACAATCCAATTAAAAGAACTGAAAAAAAAGTCAAACAAAAGAGCCAATGGAGCAAATTAAATCACTGGCTCCATTTATGGTTAGGACTAAGTTCGGGTATCATCGTTTTTATTGTTTCACTTACCGGAATATTATTTATTTTTTGTGATGATATTATAGACGGACTGGCTTCTGATGCTTTGTACGTTAAAGAAGTTAAAGAACAAAGACTAACTCCGGAAGAAATCCTAAAAGCTTTTAAAAAACAACATCCCGATCGAAAAGCGAGTTATTTTATTACGTATCGGGATCCAAAACGAAGTGTAAAACTTGCTTCTTCGACCAAAGAAAGAGATTTACAATTCTCATGGGTTGACCCTTATACAGGCAAAGTCTTAACTTCCGGCAAGGCTTACGATTTCTTTTATGTTGTGGCGCATGTTCACAGCGGTGAAATGCCCTTTGGAAAAACCGGAAATCTCATCGTAGAAATCTCCGTTTGGATATTCTTAATCGAACTGATTACAGGAATTATTCTCTGGTGGCCAAAAAAATGGAATCGCTCTACCAGACTTCAGAGTTTCACTATAAAGAAGAATGCCAGTTTCAAACGGCTGAATTATGATCTGCACAATGTACCCGGCTTCTATAATTTACTGCCCGCACTTCTCATTACCATTACCGGTCTGATCATTGTAAACAAAACTTTAAACAAAACAACGCACAAAATATTCGATGGTTTTCCTCGCTCCTATGCGGCAATGCGGGATATCAAACCGGAATACGACAGTACTAAAACATTTGCGGCATTAAATCCAATTGTAGAACGGCTGTTCTTAAAAGATGCAGCTGTAGAACAAGTCAAACTTTCTATCGCAGCAAAAGACAGTATTACAAGTCTCTCTGCTGTTGCCGCTAAAGACATTGGTCTGAAAGGCGTTCAAAACGGAAAAACATTCGCAATTAACCGCTACACCGGTCAGGAAATTGAAATTCCGGTAAAAGTGATGAACGGATTGTATATTGATGAAACAACCATGAACCTTCATATTGGCTTTTGGGCTGGATGGCTCGGAAAAATTTTCACGCTCCTTGTTGGTTTAGTCTGTATGTTTCTGCCTATAACAGGATTCTTGATTTGGTACGGCCGTCAAAATAAAAAGAAAAAAACTTCCCTTACTTAAATTAAAAATGAAAAAATTTCTCCTTCTCTTTCTCTTATTTTCGTTTACTGCTGTGTTTTCACAAGACAGTATTACTATTGGCAGTAAACACCGTATTTTTTCGAAAGCATTGAATGAAGAACGCACTTTTTGGATTTATCTGCCACCGGATTACAACAATTCTAAACTTGCTCCGGCAAAATATCCTGTTGTTTATTTGTTAGATGCCGAAAATAACTTCCATTCCTTTACCGGCCTTCAACAATCATTAGCCAAAGGACCTTATTCTATGACTCCGCAAATGATTGTAATAGGAATCACCAATACAAACCGCACAAGAGATTTAACTCCAACTGAAGCGAATCGTCAGGCCTTTTTTGATAAGACAAAAAAGCAGTTTCAACAAAGCGGCGGCAATAAAAATTTTATTACTTTTTTAGAAAAAGAACTCAGACCTTATATCGATACCAATTACAGAACTTCGGGTTACAATGTTTTAAACGGACACTCTTTTGGAGGCCTGACTGCCGTGAATATTCTACTGCACCACACCTCTTTATTTAATTCTTATGTTATCATTGACCCGAGTCTTTGGTGGGACAATGAAATTATGAACAAAAAAGCCGATTCTATTTTCAATAAAAAGGATTTTGCTAAAAGAAGTATTTATCTGGCTATGGCCAATAAAAAAAGCATCCCTCAGGATACTACAACCGATATGGCCCGAGGAATCAGGAAGTTTGAAAATTTGTTAAAAGTGAAAAAACCTAAAAATCTGCGATGGAATTTTAAATATTACGAAAACGAAGATCATGGAACTATCCCTATTCCGGCAGAATATGACGGTTTGCGTTTTATTTTTGAAGACCATCTGGTCCAGGTAAAAGAAGCGGTACAAGATCCCTCCTTAGTAGAACAACAATATGCGAAACTTTCTGAACAACTTGGTTTTTCCTTTACCCCTTCTGAAAGTTATCTGAACTGGATGGGAAATTATTGTTTAGGAATTGACAAAATAGATAACGCTGTTCGTTTTTTTAAAATGGCAACCCATTATTACCCATTAAGTACAACTGCCATAACAGTATTAAATCAAACAGTAGAAAAGCAAAAAACAAAGGATAAAAAATAACTTAAAGAATAAACTTACTTCTTCATTCTCTTAACATTAAAAAACCATTCAGTTATAAACTATTATTGATATTTAATCTAAATAAGACTTGTTGAACTAATATTATATTTTACATTTGCAATTATTTTTAACAAGTCTAAATAATAACCAACGAATTTTATAAAATGAATGAATTGAAGTATTGCAAAAAATTTATACTGGTCTTAAGTATTTTTATGCTTTCTATAGGGACATCTTTTGCACAACAGGGAGGAACTATAAACGGTAAAATTGAAACCAGCGATGGTAAAGCGGCAGAAGGAGTATCTGTCTCTATTAAAGGTACAAACAAAAACACAATTGCCAGAAACAATGGATTTTTTGAGTTAAAAAATGTCCCTGCTGGAACTCAGACCTTAATTGTTACATTAGTGGGTTACAATGACCTTCTACAGCAAGTAACTGTTAATGCAGGAGAAATTACTAATTTAAATTTAAAATTAGATTTATCGAATACCGAATTGAATCAGGTGGTGGTTTTGAGTAATAAAAGTGCTTTTAAAACCAATAGAATTTCATCTTCTCTTCGTTTGCAATCAGCCATTATTGAAATCCCGCAAAACATTCAGGTAATTACCGGAAAATTAATGCAGGATCAACAAATTTTTGACATGCTTGAAGGGGTTACCCGTAACGTGAGTGGGGCTACGAGAGTAGAACACTGGGATAATTATGCTAATATCACTATGAGAGGAAGTCAAGTTGCTGCTTTCAGAAATGGTATGAACGTAAGTACAACCTGGGGACCCTTGACCGAAGATATGAGCTTGGTAGAAAGAATAGAATTTGTAAAAGGACCGGCAGGTTTTATGCTTGCCAACGGAAACCCAAGCGGATTTTATAATGTTGTAACTAAAAAACCAAGTGGAAGAAACAAAGCAGAAGCGAGTTTATCTTACGGAAGTTTTGACATGTACAGAGGTACAATAGATCTGGACGGAAAATTGACCAAAGACGGAAAACTTTTATACCGTTTTAATGCGATGGGCGAAAAGAAAAACAGTTTCCGTGATTTTGATTTTAATGACCGTTATACTTTTGCTCCCGTTTTAAAATATTTAGCAACAGACAAAACCGCTATAACACTTGAATATACACAGCAATTTTCTAAAGTAAATGCCATTGGTAGTAATTATTTGTTTATGCAGAATGATTATCAGGAACTGCCAAGAAGTTCTACTACCTCAGAGCCAAATTTAGATGCAACAACAATGCTTGAGAGAAGTATCTTAGGGATTATCGAACACAAATTTGACGATAACTGGAAGGTAACTTTACAAGGATCCTATCTAAATTTCAAGCAACAAGGACTGTCTTTATGGCCTAGTGGCTTTGAAAAAAATAAAGTTGGAATCCTAAAAAGAGCCGGAAGTATTTGGGATGTTTTAGGAAAAACCTATATGATACAAGCTTTTGCAAATGGTACTTTCCAAACGGGACCTATTTCTCACAAAATATTGGGAGGAATAGACATGAGCAATAAAGCGTATTACCATGATTTCGGGCAATCTTTTGTTATGTCAGATTTGGACATCTACAATCCGATACATGGAACTCTTGCTGAATCTCCTGTTTTTGACAGAAGCAAAAGCATAAAAGAAAGAGGCACAGCATACAAGAATAGTTACACCGCAAGCTACGTACAAGATGAAATTGGTTTTTTTGAAAATTCACTTCGCTTGACATTAGCGGGAAGATTTACCTTACTACAAGCCTCTAATGATTATTCTGGCGGAACCTCTAATGAAAAATTTACTCCTCGTGTGGGATTGAGTTATTCTTTAGACAAAAACAATGCTTTTTATTTTGTACGTGATCAATCTTTTACAGAAAATTATGGAACAGATGTGAACGAAAAAAGTTTTAAACCACAAACGGGAACTAATTTAGAACTAGGTTATAAAAGAGACTGGTTCAACGGAAAATGGAATTCTGTTGTTGCGGCTTACCAAATTACGATGAACAATGTACTTACACCGGATTTAGAAAATCCATATAGTGGAACTAAACAAAATTTCAAAGAAAATGGTCAACAAAAAGTAAAAGGTGTTGAGGTCGATGTTAGAGGAGAAATCCTTAAAAACTTTGATGTTATCTTAAATTATGCCTTTACACAAGGTAAAATAACAAAAGATAGCCATGAAAATCTGATTGGAAATCAAATTCCGGGATCTACAAGACATATTCAAAACACTTGGTTAAACTATAGATTTGACAATGGTCTACTAAATGGATTTGGTGCATCATTAGGTTACCAATATCAGGTAAAAAGAGCTCCTTGGTTTATTTCAAATGGCAACAGTGGTACTTTACCGGATTATTTCCGTGTAGACGGAGGTCTGTCTTATCAAAATAAAAAAGTTTCAGTAAATCTTATTGTTAATAACATCTTTAACAAATACTTATACTCAGGAGGTTATTACGCCTATTCTGATATGTATTACCTACAAGCCGAAGCAGGAACCAACGCAAGGGTAACTGTTACTTATAAATTCTAATCCTAAAATAAGATCCCTTATTACTCAAAAGGTTTAAGGGATTTCTTTTAACTATTAATTTTAATCCTAATTTATTATGAAATCAAACACTTTAAAAACAATAACATTTTTATTTTTAATGTTCGTTGCTGCCCCTCAATTATTTGCTCACGCACTTTGGATTGATACTAAAGCTACCGGAACAAAAGGAAAAGCACAGGAAATTTCAATTTACTTTGGAGAATTCTCTGAAAACGATATTACAAAAGCAGATAAATGGTTTTCTGATTTAAAAGATTTCTCTTTGGTATTGATCAGTCCATCAAAAAAAGAAACTAAGTTAACGGCAAAAGCTTTAGACAACAGATACCAAGCCTTTTTTACCCCGGATGAAGACGGTGTTTATACCGTTGTGATGCACCATACCGTAAAAGATGTTTACGGTACAATGAAATTAGATTACAATTCAAGCGCAACAGTAGTAGTTGGAAACAAAACTGCCGGAAATAGTGCTACAGCAAACAAAAATACAATTAGTGTATTTTCTGAAAATGCCGATGTTGCTAAAAAAGATACCAAAATAGCAGGACTTGCTTTATTTGATGGTGCTATTGCAAAAGAGATCAAAATTAAAGTAATTGCTCCAAACGGTTGGGAAAAAGAGCTTTGGACGAATGACAAAGGAGAATTTTCATTCACTCCGATCTGGTCAGGAAATTACATGGTAGAATATGCACACACTGATAAAGCAGAAGGTGAGCATAACGGTAAAAAATACAATGAAATCTGGAAAATGGCTACTTACCAAATTACAGTAAAATAAAAACAACAAATACGAATAGCTATAATTCAAATACTTACAAAAATTCAATGAATTACTAGCTCGATTAAATATACATTTTCCTTAAAAACGAGACCTACTTAAAAAATAGGTCTCGTTTTTTATTTACAAGCAATTCCTTGTTCAATACTGCCGTAGATTAAAATAAAATAAGAATAACGTTAATAAATCCTAAGACTATCTTAAGACAACCTTAAGACAAATAAGTTTTAATAACGAAAGTCCAAGCCTACTTTTGCGCAAAATTATTTTTATTTATTCTAAATAAGTTACCAATGAAATATATTCTACTCTTCGGATTATCCATTCTAAGCTTAACCTCTTACGGTCAGCAATATACAAACAATGATAGTGGCAGTTCGATAAACGATACTGTTAAAAAAAGAAAAGGTGAAGAGCTTAAAAGCGTTATCATTACAACTAACAGAGAGCCTAAACCAGTTACCGCAGTTCGTTCGGGTTTAAAACCAATGGACAATCCACAAAGCATACAAGTGATCGGTTCTGAAGTAATCGAACAACAACAAGCCATTCGTTTGAGTGACGTTATAAAAAATGCCAATGGTGTTTATGTGAGCTCTGCTCGTGGTGGCGCACAAGAATCTTTCTTCTCAAGAGGATATGATATGTCTGCCAATAATATGTTTAAAAATGGATTCCGTTACAACTCGGGTTCTATTCCTGATGTTTCAGGTTTAGAGAAGGTGGAGTTTCTTAAAGGGGGTTCTGCGTTATTATTCGGAAATGTAGCTCCGGGTGGAATCTTAAACCTGGTTACTAAAACTCCATTATTTAAAGCAGGTGGTGAAATCTCCATGCAAATGGGAAGTTATGCTTTCTACAAGCCTTCTTTTGATTTTTATGGTCCGCTTAGTAAATCCGTTGCTTTTAGAATAAACGGTTCTTACGAAAACTCAGAAAGTTTCAGAGATGTTGTGAAAAACGAGCGTTTGTACATCAATCCGTCTTTACTTTTTGTGATCAATCCAAAAACACAAATTACTGTTCAGGGAGATTACCTGACAGCAGATTGGACTCCTGATTTCGGAACAGGAATTATAGGAAAAGAAATCCTTGATTTACCTCGTAATGCTTTTTACGGATCTCTTTGGTCTAATGGTACTACCAAATCAGCCAGTGCTTCGGTTTTATTGAACCATGATTTTAATAAAAACTGGAAACTTAATTTCAATAGTTCTTTCCAAAGTTACGATAGAGCTCAATTGTCAACAGCTCAATTATCTGGCTTAGAAACCTATGCAACTCCTGGTGATTGGAATAGAGGTTTGTCAAAAACTAAAAACCTAGAGCAAATACTTGGAGACCAATTGAGTTTACAAGGAAATTTCTATACCGGATCGGTAAAACACCAATTATATACGGGTGTCGATTGGGAAAACTCTTTCGCGACTGCTTATACCTATACATTTGACGAAAAATATGTTCAAACAGGTACAAAGAATGGACTACCAGTATATGGACCAACATTGTACGACACCATAAACTTATTTACGTTTGATCCTAATACTCAAAGAAAAGATATCCCTACTACAGACAGAGCAACTGCAATAAGCAAAACTGACACTAATCGTTTTGGGGTTTATTTTCAAGATTTAGTTTCGATTACAGAAAAATTCAAAGTACTGGCTGGTCTTCGTTGGTCTTGGCAGGAAACAGAAGTTAGTACCTATTCAGAAATATTAAATGCTGCTAAAACGGCTCAAGTTGTTGCTCCTGAAAACGCGACAGCTGTTGTTGCTCCTAAAAAATTAGACAATGCTTTTTCTCCAAAAGTGGGATTAATCTACCAACCAATAAAAGAAATCTCTTTATTTGGTAGCTACTCAAGCTCTTTTACACCAAACACCGGAACAACTGTTGACTCAAAACCAATCGCCCCTTCTATTATTGACCAATACGAAACAGGGATTAAAATGGACTTCTTACAAGGAATGTTGACTACAAATGTTACCGTTTACCAAATCACCAACAGTAACCTGGCGCAAACAGCAGAATTTGACGCAAACGGAGCTCTTAATGTAAATTCACAATTAAAAGTATTAGGTGGAGGAACAAGAAGTAAAGGTGTTGAAATTGATGTTACTGCAACGCCTCTTGAAGGACTTAATATAGTAGCCGGTTATAGTTACAATGACATGCGTTACACTAACACTTCAGGAACAAATGGAAGTTTTGTTGAAGGGGATCGTGTAGCAAGAACGCCACAGACTACAGCTAATTTAAGCTTCTTTTACAAACTAAATGACGGAATGTTTAAAGGTCTTTCATTCGGAGCTATCGGAAACTACATCGGGAATCGTTTAGGCGGATGGAATGATGATTATTTATGGACAGAGAATAAAACACCTGTAACAAACCCGAAAACATACAAGATAACCATTAGAGATCGTGATATTCCTTTAGAAGCATATACTACTATTGATGTATCTGCCGGTTATGAGTGGAGAAAATTCTCAATCTTATGTAAATTATCTAATGTTACAAACGAATTGAATTATACAGTTCACGAAAATTATAGCGTAAACCCAATCGCACCTCGTCAGATTATGACAAGCCTTAAATATAAGTTCTAAATTTTTTGAATTAGATTTTTAACTTCCAAAGCTTTTTCTGTACTCGATTTTGAGAAGCAGAAAAGGCTTTGGTCTTTTATAGCAATTAAAACATTTTAAAACACCAAAACCTCGTTTAGTCTTAGACGAGGTTTTTGGCTTTAACAAAAGATTATTTTTTTATTATAACTACTTTTGCTCACCAAACAAAACCATTACAAATGATAGATTCCAAAAAAAACCAATTAAAGAAAAGCTTAGGATTAAGTTTTAATATTGCCGTCTTAATTGGGGGAACCATTGGAGTCGGAATTTTACGAACTCCCGGCACAATCGCTTCCTTACTGGACAATTACTGGCTTATTATTATTTCGTGGCTCATTGGCGGATTGTATGTGCTTTTAGGGGCAAACTCTTATGCCGAACTGGCCACCATGCTTCCAAAAGCGGGAGGTTCCTACAATTATATCAAAAGAGCATTTGGGGACTATGCCGGTTTTTTATCGGGCTGGTTTGACTATATTACAAATGTAAGTCCACCTGCTTTTTACTGTATCGTAATCAGCGAATATATCATTATTTTATTTCCCGATCTGGCCAGTTATTCTACCGCGATTGCGATTTCGTTATTACTTGCCTTTGTACTGCTGCATTTAAGCGGTGTAAAAAACGGAAGTGCCATTCAGCAAATCACGAGTTTTCTAAAAGTGATTTGTTTCGTCTGTTTATTGGTTGCTTGTTTTATGTATTCGGGAGTAAAATTGCCTGCTATTCCAAAAGACAATTCGTTTTTTCAGATGGGACTTCTGCTTGGGTTTTTCAAATCACTCCAATTGATCATTGGAACTTATAATGGCTGGAATGGCGTTTGCTTTTTTGCAGAGGAAAATGACAATCCGGGTAAAGATATTCCGCGTTCGCTATACAGTGGCGTGTTATTGGTAATTGCCATTTATGTTTTATTGAATGTTGCTTTTTTCCATGTACTGCCGGTCGAAACTTTAGCAAAATCTAACTTGGCAGCCGCAGATGTAGCGAACATTATTTTCGGAAAAAACGGCGCTATCATCGTTACCGTTATTTCTATCTTTTCATTAATAAGTATTCTAAATGCCTTTATGATGATTCCGCCAAGAATCTTATACGGACTAAGCAGGGATGGATTTTTTGTTGACAAAGGAACAAACGTCAATAAAGGCGGAACTCCAATTGTAGCGCTTTTAGTTTCTTCTTTGTTCAGCTTAATTTTAATCTGTATTGGTTCTTTCCAAACCTTATTTTCGTTTGCGGCCTTTACCTCTATTATTGTTTGGGGACTAGCCTATCTTTCGTTACTGAAACTTAGAGCAAAAGAACCTGATTTACCAAGACCTTACCACTCCTTTTGGTATCCTTGGTCTACTATTATTGCTATTATTGTTTCACTGGCATTACTAATTGGTTTTATATACAGTGATCCGAAAAGTTTTGGAATTATTGTGGTTATCACCTTAATCTCCTATCCTTTGTTTTTGATTTTAAATCGAATAAAAAATAAATAAAAAAATAAACCCGACAGGTTTTTGAAACCTGTCGGGTTTGTATATTTAAAATCTAATTCTTACTTCAAACCGGTTAACCTCTTTGTTATTTCAAACCGGCTAAACTCTGCTCGATTGTAGCAATTTTTGCTAAGGCATCAGCTTCTTTTTGTCTTTCGTTAGCCAAAACTTTTTCCGGTGCACCGGCAACAAATTTTTCGTTTGCTAACTTAGATTGAACCGATTTTAAGAAACCTTGCGTATAAACTAACTCTGCATTTAATTTTGCAATTTCAGCTTCAACATCAATATTTCCTGTAATCGGAATAAAGTATTCGTTTGATTTTACACGGAAAGACAAAGCTCCGTCTACTTTATCAGAAACATATTCTAATGCTGTGATATTTCCTAATTTTGTTATTACAGTATCAAAATAAGTAGAAGCGTTATCGTTGTTTACCGCTTTCAATTCAATAGCATCTTTAAACGGAATGTTCTTGTCTTTACGAATCGTTCTGATTCCCGAGATTACTTCCATTGCATTTTCAAAATCAGCAATTAATTTTGCATCAAATGGCTTCAATTCCGGCCAGGTCGAAACAATTAAAGCTTCTTCCGATGTTCTTTCAGCAATTAAGTGCCAGATTTCCTCGGTAAGGAAAGGCATAAACGGATGAAGCAACTTTAAGTTACTTTCTAACATTTCGATAGCGCTGTCAAACGTCTTTTTATCGATTGGTTGTTGGTATGCCGGTTTAATCATTTCAAGAAACCAAGAACAGAAATCATCCCAAACCAATTTGTAAATGGCCATTAGAGAATCAGAAATTCTGTATTTTTCAAAGTTATCTTCAATGTCAACTAACGTTTGCTGCAATTTTGCTGCATACCACTCGATCGCTACTTTTGATGATTCCGGTTGTGGAATCGTTTCTGAAACTTCCCATCCTTTTATCAATTTAAAGGCATTCCAAATCTTGTTAGAGAATGCTTTTCCTTGATTACATAATTCTTCATCAAACATAATATCGTTTCCGGCAGAAGCACTTAAAAGCAATCCCACACGAACACCATCAGCACCAAATGTGTCGATTAAATCTAAAGGATCAGGAGAATTTCCTAATGATTTAGACATCTTACGACGTTGTTTGTCACGTACTAAACCGGTTAAATACACATTGGTAAATGGTTTTTCGCCAGCATATTCGTAACCTGCAATAATCATTCTCGCTACCCAGAAAAACAAAATATCCGGACCGGTTACTAAATCATTTGTTGGATAATAATATTTGTAATCTTCGCTTTCAGGATCCATTATTCCGCCAAAAACAGACATTGGCCAAAGCCAGGAAGAGAACCAGGTATCTAAAGCATCAACATCTTGTCTTAGATCTTTTGTTTCAAGTTTCAAGTTTGATGTTTTCTCTTTTGCTAATGCTAAAGCTTCTTCAATCGTTTCTGCTACTACGAAATCTTCTTTTCCGTCTCCGTAATAGTATGCCGGGATTTGTTGTCCCCACCATAGTTGACGAGAGATATTCCAATCACGAATATTGTTTAACCAATGTGCGTAAGTGTTTTCGAAACGTTTTGGGTGTAATTTAATATCGCCATCAACCAAAACAGATTGAATTGCCGGTTTTACTAAATCTTCCATTTTCAAGAACCATTGGTCTGATAATCTTGGTTCGATTACCGCTTTGGTTCTTTCTGAAGTTCCTACTTTATTTAAATGGATTTCGGTTTTTGCCAAAGCTCCAATTTCTTCCAGTTCTTTTGCGATTTCAGTACGAACAACAAAACGATCTTTTCCTTGATAATGTAATCCGAAGCTGTTTAATGTAGCATCTTCATTAAAAATATCAACGATTTCAAGGTTGTGTTTCTCTCCTAAGGTTTTATCGTTCATATCGTGCGCAGGAGTCACTTTTAGACAACCTGTTCCGAATTCAACATCTACATATTCATCTTCAATAATAGGAATTACTCTTCCACAGATCGGAACGATGGCGTTTTTACCTTTTAAATGGGTGAAACGTTCGTCATTTGGATTGATACAAATAGCAGTGTCTCCAAAAATAGTTTCCGGACGGGTTGTAGCGATCGTTAAGAAATCTTCTGAACCTTCAATTTTATAGTTTAAGAAAAATAATTTCCCTTGTTGTTCTTCGTAAATTACTTCCTCGTCAGACAAAGTAGTTTTGGCTTCCGGATCCCAGTTTACCATTCGGTATCCTCTGTAGATTAATCCTTTGTTGTACAAATCAACAAAAGAACGAATTACAGATGCAGACATATCGGGATCCATAGTAAATTTGGTACGTTCCCAATCGCAGGAAGCACCTAATTTTTTAAGCTGATCTAAGATTACCCCACCATATTTATCTGTCCATTCCCATGCGTGAGCCAGAAACTCTTCGCGTGTTAAATCATTTTTATTGATTCCTTCTGCTTTCAATTTAGCTACAACCTTTGCTTCTGTAGCAATCGATGCGTGATCCGTTCCGGGAACCCAACAAGCATTGAATCCTTTAAGACGCGCTCTTCTGATTAAAACGTCCTGAATGGTATTGTTCAGCATATGCCCCATATGCAAGACTCCTGTGACGTTTGGCGGCGGAATTACAATTGTATAAGGCGTTCTATGATCTGGTTCTGAATGAAAATAATTATTTTTCATCCAGTAATCATACCATTTATTCTCGATCGTTTTAGCGTCAAATTGTGCTGGAATTGTCATTGTATATTGGATATGTTATTTCTGTTTAATATTCATTGGTCCTGCTTGTTTTTTTGGCTCTAAAATAACCAATAAACACATTGACCTGTAAACTTTTAGACTTTGGTTTAATTTTTGTATTTATTATTGACAGCAAAAGTAAATAATTAAGTACACTATAAAAAGCGAAATAATAATTTGTGTATTAATTAAAAGAAAGTATATTTACTTACAACTCAAAAATAATTTCAAAATGAAAAATGTAGCCACTTTTATCGTAATCGCATTGTTTACCACAATTGGTTATACGCAAAACGGCCCAAAAATTGAATTTGCAGCCTCGGACAACACAATTGATTATGGAAAAATTTCTAAAGGTGATAATGGACTCCGCTCTTTTGAATTCACCAATACAGGAGATGCACCACTATTGATTACCGGCGCTGAATCTACCGTTAGCTCCATTATTGTTACCAAACCAGCCGCAGCAATTTTACCCGGTAAAAAAGGAAAAATTGATGTAAAATATAACATGGCTGTCGGCCCGATTCGTAAAACAATCACTGTTGAAACTAATGCCGTAAATTACCCTGATGGTAGAGTCGCCCTAAAAATTAAGGGAGAAGTTTTATAAAAAAATTAAAAGCTAAAAAATAATAAAAGCCGTTTCTTAAATTGAGAAACGGCTTTTTTTCTGCTTTTTTTTATTTAAATAACTACTTTGACTCTTCCACACAGGCTACAGTTGTAAATTTGTATTTAACGTTATCAAAATCGATAGGTTTATCTTTTACCAAATAAGTTACGCCCATCGTAGTCTGCATTGTTCCATTTCCTAAAATAAGCTGTTTGTCTCGTTTTAAAAGAGCCATCGGATTTTTGAATTTAATATTCTTGTTGGTCTTGTCACTAAACGTATAATCTACAAATAAGGTATCTCCATGAAATTCTCCTTTGATATCGCCAATCTTCTCTGCTGCCTGCGCAACCTTCATTACCATGTTACCCGTTATTTTACCATCTTTCAAAGTATTCAACTTTAAGTCAATAGTATCCTTTTCGTATATCGCTTTGTAACATTGAACACTTACAACTTTTTTAGCTTCAGTTTTGGCAGCTTCAATTGCTTTCCACTTTTCATCATTTTTACAGCTTTGGAATCCAATACAGGTTAAAAGCAGGCAGGATAAGGCTAGATTTCTCATAGTTAGATATTTAATTTCATGGTTATTTTATAAAATTAAATAAAAAACGTTCCAAAAAAAAGATTTCTAAATTAAATCTTAATTGATTTAACCCGATTTAAGAAACCGTATTGATTTTCAATCAAATAAGAAACTAAATTATAAATTCTTAATCACAAATTCGCTTCGTCTGTTTAATTCGTGCTGCTCTTCTGTGCAGGAATCATCAGTTTTACATTTTACAATTGGGATTGATTCTCCATAACCTTTAGCAAGTACTCTCTTGGGCTCAATTCCGGATTCTAATAAAAATTCTCTGGTCGAAGAAGCTCTTTTCTGAGATAATTCTTCATTAAATTTAGCATTTCCTCTCGAATCTGTATGGGAACCTATCTCAATAACCATCTCCGGATATTTTTTCATCAGGGCAACAACTCTGCCCAAAACTACTTTGGACTCTTTACGAATGTACCACATATTGTAATCAAAATAAATCGGATCGGTTTTTATAAGCAATCGGTCCTTTTCTTTTACAACATCTTTTTCTTGTTTTAAAATCTGGTCCTCTTTTTCCTTTTTCTTAATTTCTGCCGCTACAATTTCCTCAGCTTTTGCTTTTTTCTCAGCCTCTTTTAAAGCGATAACTGCCAACGCTTCTTTCTCTTTTTTCTGTTCCGTAAGTCGTTGTTCTTCTTTTCTTTTATTTTCGGCTATTTGTTGTTCTTCTAATTTAATAGCTTCTATGGATCGGAGCGTCATCGAAGCATCATTACTGGCATTTCTGGTTTTTCCCGATGTTACCGCTCTTGATTCGTTGGTGTATTTTTCTTTGAATGCCAGAACGATAAACGAACTTTCACAGCCAACTGTAAAACTAAACTTTCCATCCGCGGCAGTAGTAGCTGTACTTATTGTTTTTTTCTCTGAATCTTGCAACATTACCGTTGCATTTTCCAATACCTGTTTTGTATCAAAATCAGTAATGATTCCCGCAATAAACTGTTTACAATCTTCTACAATTAATTCTTTAGTTTCGGTAAATTGATAAATATCGTCACTCCCCTTTCCTCCTTCTCTGTTTGATGCAAAATAACCTTCTTTAGTTCCTGAAATCGTAAAAGAAAAATCATCTAAATTAGAGTTTAAAGGCAAACCGATATTTACCGGTTTTGAATAGTCATTCCCACTAATTTCTGAAACAAAAACATCCAGTGATCCATATCCTAAATGACCATCCGAAGAAAAATAGAGCTTATTATCTTCCGAAACAAAAGGAAACTGTTCTCTTTTGTTGGTATTAACAACAGGTCCAAGGTTTTTTGGAGTATCAAATGCTCCTTTATTGATATTCACCGAAAAAATATCAAAAGACCCTAATGTTCCCGGCATATCTGAAGAAAAATACAGCACTTTTTCATCCGCACTTAAAGCAGGATGTTCAACGGAATAATTCGGACTGTTAAACGGAAGTGCCGTTACGTTTGTCCATTTTCCCTCAACTAATTCGGCTTTAAAAATTTGAAGGTTTGAAATTTTCTGTTCGTTTTTTCTTTTCTTCCCGTTTTTTGAATTGTTACGGGTAAAATAAATGGTTTTGCCGTCTTTTGTAAAAACAGCATTCGATTCGTGCATTCCGGTTTTTAATTCATCTGCAAAATATTGTAACACTGCCTCTTTGGAATTACTGTTTTTTGTTGGTACTGCAACTAAATTTAAATAGGTTTCATTGTCCCATTTAAACTTTTTATCAAACAGACCCGGATTTAATTTAACCCCGGCAAAAACTAAATTGTCTTTGTACTCCACCGCCCCAAACTCGGAATTAGGGGTGTTTATTGCTAAATTTTTAATCTCAAATCGATTCCCGATGGCAGAGACATTTTCCAGTTCTTTTAATTCTTTCTCAAAATAAACAGCCTCTTCTGCATTGGCTGATTTGGCATAATATTCTCTTAGCGCAGCATTAGCCTGATCGTCACTGTTACTGGCTTTTAAAGTTTGTGCGTATCGGTAATAATATTCTCTGTCTAAATCTTTATTGTAGCTGTTTATTAAAAGTCTGTAATAACGCTGGGCTTTTATCAAATCATTGGTGTAATAATAAGAATCTGCCAAGTTTTTAATCACTTCCTGAGACGGTTTATCAACCGCTAGTTTTCCATATAATACGATAGCTTCACTGTAATACGTTTTATCAAAAAAACGTTTGGCTCTTACCAAATCCTGATCCTGGGCCTTTATAAACTGTATTGAAAATACGAATATAATAACGAGTAGTTTTTTCATATTTTTCATTTTAAAAGAATCTTGGTGATTTATCAAACCCTTTTCCTAATAAGTCCAAATCAAAAAGCAGCATAATTTCATGGGTACCTGAATTAAACTGTCCTAAATTAGAAAGCGTGTAGTCGTAAGCATAACCCACTCTAAGAGTTGGTGTAATATTTATGTTTGCCAAAATACTCACTGCATCATCTAATCGGTAAGCTGCTCCTAACTCAAACTTTTCATTGTATAAAATATTTAATGATAGATCTAAAGCAATCGGAGCTCCTTTAACAAATCTAGACATAAAGGCTGGCTTTAATTTTAACATGTCATTCATTTGAAAAACATATCCGGCCGTTAAAAAAGTATGAACATTTTCGGACCCGAAAGCATTTATTCCGGATCTTTCTTCAATATGTTTAGTCTTCAATAAACCGGGAGAAGATATTCCTACATATAAATTATCTCTGAAATAATAGGCGCCTACTCCTATATTAGGTTTGGATACATTAACGTCTTGAGCAAAAGCCAAATCAGTATTGACATTTCCGCTTTGCAGTAAGAAACCGTTAAAATTGGTTTGCAAGGACGTAAATCCGGCTTTTAATCCAAGTGAAAGTTTATTTTTTCCGCCTAAATTTAAGACATAGGCAAAATCAGCATAAAAATTATTTTCTTTTTTAGCGCCATCTCCAATATCATCAGAGATCAGCGACATTCCTACTTCTACTTTATCACTCACGGCTGTATGTCCAAAAAAGGTAAATGTTTTTGGAGCACCGATAGCTCCAACCCATTGTGTTCTGTACAAACCACCAACATTCAACATGGCAGGTGTACCTGTTGCATAAGCGGGGTTTACGACGCTCATATTATACATATAATGCGTATACTCCGGATCTTGCTGTGCTGAAACTGAGGTTATATAAAAGAGGAAACTTATAAAAAGTATTATTTTTTTCATTTGAAAATCATATTAAAGAACGCAAAAATCAATTATCTGTTTAAATAAAGACGTCCTTGTTTTGGTGGTTTGTTTCCTTTATTAAAATAGAGCACGTAAAAATAAACGCCGTTCGGTGCTATTCCGCTGCTAATGCCACTGGCTTCATAATTTAATCCGTCCCAACCCGGTTTATTCTTAAATCCTTTATACATTTCGTTTCCATATCTGTTGAAAATCTGAAGTGTATAACTCGGATACAAAAAGTCGATATCCTGAATTACAAAAGAATCATTTACACCATCTCCATTTGGCGAAAATCCATCAGGGATAAAAACATTTTCTAAAGAATCACATTTTGTTAAAAACACAACAACTTCAAGACTGTTCTCCGAAATACAACCTGTTGTACTTTCAAAATCGAACCCAAAATAATGTCCATTTTCAACCAGAGCCGTAGTTGATGGTACTACATTTCCATTGACACGAGCGTCATACCAAACGACCGATGAGGGTGAATTGGTTCGATTAGTCAAATCTGCAATCGTAGGCCTATCTAGTCCACAAAAACCTGCTCCCTCTGAATTTAACACCGGAGCTGCAGAATCATTTATCGTAACCGCAATCATCGTTGGTTCTGATGTACAACCGGCACTGGAAGTTTCCCTCACATAATAATTCTCTGATTTCAGAATGTATGTAGCTGCAAGTGGTGTAGTTGCGGTTTCAGAAATATACCATTTATATGGAGCTCCATTGGGTTGTAAATTGGCAATTGTCGGACCGTCAGCTTTACAAAAAGACTGAGGATTTGCCGATGGAGCAACAGGAATCGCATTTATCAAAAAAACATCTGACAAATTGGTTATATTGGTACCACAACCTGTTATATTATTAGTCAGTCTCGTAATCGAAACAGTATAGGTTCCCGGATTTGTCGCGGGACCGGAAGGAAGTACAAAACTTGCATTGCCACCCGATACAGGCAAACTAACGGTTAACGGTGTAGAAGTGGTGTTATCTGCTACAGTATACGATAATGAAATATCTGTTAAAGTTCCTAGTCCACTAACTTGAACAGAAACAGGCTCTCCAAAACAAACGTCCTTAATTTGCATTCTTACCGTTGCTGTGGCAGGTAATGGATTTATCAAAATGTCACCACTCAAATTAGCGGTATTGGCACATTGAGAAATCACATGACTGATATTTGTAATCGTTAGTACTGCAGTACCCGCATTGGAATTTAAAATAGCCGGAAGCGAAAAACTCGCATTGCCAGCCGTAAATGTAGCTCTTGCTATTTGTCCGGTGGCCGTATTGGCTCCCGTTAAATTATAAAGAAGATCATAGGTTCCGTCTGTAATTTTTATGGCATCTGAAATCTGCACTGTTGCACTCTCGTTCTGACACGTTATAATTGGTGTAATTTTGGCATCACTTAAATCCGGTATCGCATATACGACTAAGTCATCGGATAAATTATTGATAATATTGGTACATTTTCTGGAACTATTAAATGCAAAAATATCCAGAATACTTACGTTAAAACTTCCTACCTGTTGAAAAAACTTTGAATCTAATGGAAATATAAGAACTCCATTAGTAAAATTTGCTATTACCTCTACCGCTCCTCCATTTGGCCCCGACACCTTATATTGTACAAAATAGCTTCCATCGGGAATAGCGGCGTTTCCTTTTCTTATTGTAACGGAATAATTTGCCGTTGCAATCTCCGTTTCACAGATATCCGTATTAACTGTAAGAGTAGCTCCTGTAAAATCAAGCTTTTTTTCAAGCCTAAACCATACGATTGTCTCTTCTGGGTCGCAAATTGGTTTTGGAGATAAAACTCTATAGGTAAAGTAAAAATATCCTTCCCCAAATCGGTCGTATATTTTTTCCATATCTACAAAATGGTCGCCTGAAAAGGTTAATTCTCCTGTATTTATGCGGTTACTGTCACTCCAAGTTCCACCTGCGTCCTGATCTTTTAGCAATGTATAAAGATCAAAATTGGTATAAGCAGACAAACCATCACTTGCACACAAAGACAAACGTATTGGTTCTCCTGATTTCGGTGCCCTGACAACGGTTATAACAGCCGATGAAGATACAGCTGGACAGCTACCAATGGCGGGCATTGTATAGGTAAATTTATAATCTCCTTCAAAATCAGTAATATTAATTGAAGAATCAACATTTTTATTGGTCGTGTTATCGAACCATTGTCCATTATACTGTGGTCCTAAAAAGAGACCATTAAAGGCTTCAAAAAGATTAAAACTGCCGGTTGCGCTACACTGTGTTGAATTTGAGGTAATCCCCGAATAACCACCAATGGTTACCGTTACTGTGGCCGAATTATCTGTACAGCCAGCCCCGCCATTAACTGTATACGTATAATGGTAAATTCCGCTTTGGCGAATAAGATGTACATTTAAAACTCCTGTTGTCGCATTTAATCCCCCTGTCTCATCGTCATCTGACCATACTCCTCCCGCTGTTGGTGTTCCTCCCAATGCTGCATATAAATTAATCGATTGATTAGCAGGATTAGGAATATCACATACCGTAAGATTACCATCATTCCCCGCGCATTGTGCAAAAACTGAAGAAGGCATAAACGAGAAAAAGACAAAAAACAATATAAAATATAAGAATTTGATGTGATTTTTGAACATAGATTCTATTTTTAGACAAACATATGAAAATATTAATCCCTTGTAAATAAAAAACAAAATTTTCTTGTTAATTTTAACTTAAAATTGAAAAGATTAACATTCCTTAACCCCTAATATACCTACTTTATCGACAAACGACCTACAATTCGTCTTCAAGCTTAAATCTGAATTTCAAAATCAAACTATTTCGCTCTACTTCTAAAGTAATCCAAATATCATCTTCTGATTTTAAAAGCGCATTTATTTGTTGAAGCGAATATTTGTATGGCAATACACTATTGATACTCACAATAATATCTCCTTTCATCAAACCGCATTTTTCAGCAGCCGAAAACTTGCGGATGTTTACGATTTCAAAAACGGGCTTTAAACTAAATTTATACCTAAAATCATTTCCTTTTCTTGCATTTGCTTCCATCTCACCCAGAGATGATGTAACTTGAACCGTTTCTAAGTGAACAGTCTCCTGTACCCATTGCAAACCATTATGTTGAACGGTAATACCGCTTTTATTATAAGTGAACGGTTCCGAAAATTTGCTGTTTTTTTTCAGAAACAGCTTTTGATCTGCATAATCCAACACCACTGTAAATCTTTTTAAAACTTCACCCCCAAGAGAACCAATACGCCCGGGAACCATTTTTACATTCCGAACTGATGTTGAATCGGGAAAAGAAACAATTGGATTTTTGAATTCAAAATCAGCGATCGAAAATTTTGAAATTTTTGCCCTGTGTCCCTCAATGTCCCCACTGAAGCCTTTTCCTAAAAAATCAGGAAAGTTTTTTGTTGGCAATTTTATTTTATCATTTTCAAAAACCCAAAAAGCATCACTGTTGCCAATATCAATAAGCAGTTTAGCAGGAATATCCACACCGTCAACAACAGCCGTTGATTGTATATAAGGTTTGGATCGTTCAATTGTTATTGGAATTGTTTCAAATTTTTTCTCAAGTCTCTTTCTGGTCTTTTCGTTATTGAGATGTATAGTAACTTTCTTTTTTTGATAATTAATCTCAACTAAGTTGTTTTTAAAAAATTTATAGCCAATAATTCCATTTACGGGAATTCCGATATGTGAAGACAAATTAAATTCCTGATCGAGAATAATATAAAGCAATTGATTTATAGATTTCAAGCCATGGGTTTCTAAGACGTTGTTGGTCGATTTCAATCCTTCAATTTCTTCGTCACCTCCTAAACCTCTCAGTTTTATTTTTTCAACATTATTAAAATGAACTTCTTGTCTTTCGTCCATACTAAACAAGATGGTTTCTTCTACACCGGAATCCAGTAGAAAATTTAATTCTACTCCATTTACCTTTATAGGAATAAAAATAAGATTGTTGATCAATTTAAAAGGGATAGTAACCTTCGAGCGCTGGTTTTCTATCATAAAATCATTTTGAGCATTTAATAGAAAAGGTGTTAAAAGCCCAAAAAACAACACTATATATTTTTTCATTTATAATATTTTAGTATAAATTTAGTAAATATATTCATAATTGTTACATTTTCATAAGTCACTATAATGTTTACGTTAAATTCGAAAAAAAAATGCAAATTTGCACTTCAATACAAATAGCTCATGCCAACAATTTCGCAAAAAGGCATCAATATGCCCGAATCACCGATACGTAAACTTGCTCCTTATGCAGATATTGCAAAGCAAAAAGGACATAAAGTGTATCATTTAAACATTGGTCAACCGGATATCAAGACACCCGAAGTAGCCATCCAGGCGGTAAAAAATATTGACTTAACTATTATAGAATACAGCCCGTCTGCCGGCTATGAAAGTTATAGAAAAAAATTAGCACAGTTTTACCAACGCCAAAATGTAAATGTCAACTCTGAAGATATCATTATCACTACCGGTGGTTCTGAAGCCTTATTGTTTGCGTTGGCCACCATAACAGATCCGGGAGATGAGATTATCATTCCGGAACCTTTTTATGCAAATTATCATGCCTTTGCATCATCAACCAGTGCTACTGTGGTTCCTGTTATCTCGACTATCGAAACGGCATTTGCATTGCCAAGTATTGAAACGGTTGAAAAATTAATCACACCAAAAACAAAGGCCATCTTAATCTGTAATCCGGGGAATCCAACAGGATATCTATACTCCGAATCAGAAATTAAACAACTGGCCGGTTTGATTAAAAAATACGACTTATACTTAATCGCCGACGAGGTTTATCGTGAATTTCTGTACGATACAGATGATGTTCATTACTCGGTAATGAATTTAGATGACGTACAACAAAATGTAATTATGGTCGATTCTGTTTCTAAACGTTACAGTATGTGTGGCGCAAGAATTGGTTGTCTGGTTACCAAAAACAAAGAAGTTTTGGCAACTGTAATGAAATTTGCTCAAGCAAGACTAAGCCCTCCGACGATCGAACAGATTGCCTGTGAAGCTGCTATAGACACTCCTCAGAGTTATTTTGACGAGGTTATTTCAGAATACAAAGAGCGTCGTGATACTTTGATTACAGAATTAAACAAAATAGAAGGCGTAATTGTAACCAAACCTAAAGGTGCTTTTTACTGTATTGCTCAATTACCAATTGATAATGCTGATGATTTTGCACAATGGCTTTTGGAAAGTTATGATTTGAATGGAGAAACCGTAATGGTCGCTCCTGCCGCAGGTTTTTATTCTACTCCCGGAATGGGACTGAATCAGGTTAGAATTGCCTATGTCCTGAACAAAAAAGACTTAATTAGTGCCGTAAATGTTCTTAAAGAAGCTCTTTTAGTTTATAACAGTAGAAAATAATACCACTCCAATAACATCAATCGCAAAAGACAATAACAGCTTAAAGTTATTGTCTTTTGTATTTTAAATAAAGCGCTCTTTGATTTTAATTTAAACGATATCCAAAAAGTAGGCACTAAATAATAAAAACGATAGAAAAGGTTTGCTTTTTATTAATTATCTTTACCGCCTTAAAAAGATTTACCACATATAATAGTAGTTTTTAATGATAAATAACGAAGATTTTTTAGACGAAATGGGTGACAATCACTTTAGCAGTAATGCGCAAAACCCTCTTAGAAAGGACGCTTTTGACTTAAGTGACGATGAAAAAATAGAAAAAATAAAAAAAGATGTCGAAAACATTCTGCAAACGCTTGGAATGGATTTGACGGACGACAGCATAAAAGGTACTCCAAACCGAGTTGCTAAGATGTTTGTAAAAGAAATTTTTGGTGGTCTTAATCCTTCCAAACAACCAAAAGCTTCTACTTTTGATAATAATTACAAATACGGTGAAATGTTAGTTGAAAAAAACATTACCGTTTATTCTACCTGCGAACACCATTTATTACCCATCATCGGAAGAGCTCATGTTGCTTATATTTCGAGCGGAAGAGTTATTGGTTTATCTAAAATGAACCGAATTGTTGAATATTATGCCAAAAGACCTCAGGTTCAGGAACGTCTAACCATGCAAATTGTTCAGGAATTACAAAAAGCTCTTGGTACAGAAGATGTTGCCTGCGTGATCGATGCCAAACACCTTTGCGTTAATTCAAGAGGAATCAAAGATATCGAAAGCAGTACCGTAACCTCAGAATTTGGTGGAAAATTCAAAGATCCGCAAACCAAAAGAGAATTTCTTGATTACATAAAATTAGAAACTCAATTCTAGGTTAATTGTTGATTTGTTTAACTGTTTAACCGATTAAACAAATCAACAATTAAACGACTAAACTAAAACCAATGTACGTTTTTTCATTTGAAAAGTTAGAAGTTTGGCAAAACTCACGAATTTTTACTTTGGATATTTACAAATTAACTAGTAAATTTCCATCAAATGAATTATTTGGAATTACATCTCAAATAAGAAGAAGTACTTCGTCAATCGCTACCAACATTGCAGAAGGAACATCAAGAGATACAAGTAAAGAGAAAGCTCGTTTTTTGACAATTTCATACGCATCAGCAATGGAAACTTTAAATCATTTGATTCTTTCAAAAGATTTAGGTTACGTTTCGGAAGAAGAATATATTCAATGCCGCGAAAAACTTGAAAAAATTTGCAATCAGATAAATAATCTAAAAAAATAGTATCTTTCAAAAGAATAAAATTGACCAATCCGGATTAAACGAATTAACACTTTAACAGTTAAACGATTAAACAAAATAACATTATGCCTCTATACACAAGTCAACCTCTAAAAATATACAACTCACTTTCGGGTGAAAAAGAAAGTTTCAACCCTATTCATATAGGAAATGTTGGAATGTATGTTTGCGGACCTACGGTTTATAGCAATGTACATTTGGGCAATGTTAGAACCTTTATGTCTTTTGACATTATTTTCAGATATTTTTCACATCTGGAATACAAAGTGCGCTACGTAAGAAACATTACCGATGTTGGACATATTGTGGATGATGTGGATGAAGGTGAAGATAAAATTGCCAAAAAAGCACGTTTAGAGCAAGTTGAACCAATGGAAATTGTACAACGCTATACAGTAGATTTTCATGATATTTTAAGATCATTTAACTTTCTGCCGCCAAGCATTGAACCAACTGCTACAGGACACCTTATTGAGCAAATTGAAGTCATCAAAAAAATAATCGCTACCGGAATCGGATACGAATCTAACGGATCGGTTTATTTTGATGTTGTTAAATATAACGAAACCAAAAATTACGGCATATTAAGCGGCAGAAACATCGAAGATATGCTTGCTAATACACGTGATCTTGACGGGCAGTCTGACAAAAGAAACCCACAGGATTTTGCGCTTTGGAAAAAAGCAGAACCGGAACATGTCATGAGATGGCCGTCTCCATGGAGTGATGGTTTCCCAGGTTGGCATCTTGAATGTACAGCCATGAGCACCAAATATCTGGGCAATCATTTTGACATTCACGGAGGTGGAATGGATTTAAAATTCCCGCACCATGAATGTGAAATTGCACAAAATGAAGCTTGTACAGGTCACTCTCCGGTTAATTACTGGATGCATGCCAACATGCTTACCCTAAATGGTAAAAAAATGGCGAAATCAACCGGAAATAACATTTTACCGGGTGAAATACTAAGTGGAGACAACAACATTCTAAGTAAAGCCTTTTCGGCTTCTGTGACCCGTTTCTTTATGTTACAGGCGCATTACAGAAGTATTTTAGATTTTTCTGACGATGCTATTGTTGCCGCAGAAAAAGGGTATAAAAGATTAATGGAAGCCGTTAACGCTTTACCGGCAATCACTTCAAGCGCAACAAGTTCTATCGATATTACATCTTGGAAACAGTTGTGTTATGATGCCATGAATGATGATTTTAACACGCCTATCTTAATCGCACAACTATTTGAAGCTGTTCGTTACATCAACTTATTAAAAGAAGGAAAAGAAACTATTTCTAAAGACGATTTAGCAATCTTTATCGCTGCCATCAATGCTTTTGTTTTTGATGTTTTAGGTTTGATTGACGAAAAAGCAGAGGGTAATAATGACAAATTAGACGGTGTTGTAAATATGCTTATCGGAATGAGAAATCAGGCCAGAGCAGATAAAAACTTTGCCCTTTCTGACCAGATTCGTGACCAGTTAATCGAACTTGGCATTCAATTAAAAGACGGAAAAGAAGGCACCAGTTTTTCCTTGTAAACATTCAATTTCTAATAAACCATGAAAGTAATCACTCCATTTGTTTTATTAGTGCGTTTTTATCAAAATGCTATTTCGCCCTTTACACCGGCAAGTTGCAGATTTGAGCCAACCTGTTCCAGTTATATGATTCAGGCGCTGCAGATGCATGGATTATTTTATGGTGGTTACCTCGGAATTAAACGTATTTTGAGTTGTCATCCTTGGGGAAAAACCGGTTACGATCCTGTTCCCGAAAAGAAATGTTTGCACAAACATTAACTTTTAATAAAGACTTACTCTGTTATAAATATTTATTTTTACAACACAAAAAAAACAATTCAACATATGACACATGCCTTAAACATCATTTGGAATCCTTCAGAAGGAATCGATTTAGGATTTTTTATGATTCGTTATTACAGTTTAATGTTCGTAATCGCTTTTGGACTAGGATGGTACTTAATGAAAAAGATTTTCGAACGCGAAAACGAACCGATCGACAAATTAGATTCTTTATTTGTATGGACTGTTTTAGCCACTTTAATCGGTGCACGTTTAGGTCATGTTTTATTTTATGATTGGGAATATTTCAGAAATCATTTACTTGAAATCTTTCTGCCTTTTAGATTTGAACCAAAGTTTGAATTTACAGGATTCCAGGGATTAGCAAGTCACGGCGCTGCAATTGCCATCATTGTGGCCATGTATTATTTCAGCAAAGTAGTTTTAAAACGTCCTTTATTATGGATCTTAGACCGAGTTGTAATACCGGTTGCCAGTGGTGCAATTTTTGTTCGTTTAGGAAATTTTTTCAATTCTGAAATCATCGGACACGAGACTACTTCTCCATTTGGAATTCGTTTTCTTCACGATCAATTCAGCAAAGCAGAAGCTGTAAATGCGACCAGTATACAAAACCCTAAAGAAGCTTATAATGCTATCGTAGCAGATCCAAAATTTGCCGATTTGTTAGCACAAGTACCAGCAAAACACCCGACACAATTATATGAAGGCTTTTGTTATATTTTTGTGTTTGCAATCTTATTTTTCTTGTACTGGAAAACAAATGCAAGACTTAAATCAGGTTATCTGTTTGGACTATTTTTAGTATTATTATTTGTGGTTCGCTTTGTTGTTGAGTACGTAAAAGAAAGCCAAGGCGGAATCGAAGAAGAACTTGGTCTGTTCTCAACAGGACAATGGCTAAGTATTCCATTTATTATTGTTGGACTATACTTTATTATCAGAGCACAAAGAAATCCTTTAGCGACTTCTTAATTACAATAAAGTTAAAAATACAAGCGAGGCTGTTTCAATACAAATGAAACAGCCTCGCTTTTTTGTGTTTATAGGTTCAGGGGCAAAAGCTGGAAAACATTTAAACCATATAAGTGATGTAAGTTCATTTTAGATTTACTTTGCGACACTTACCGAAAAAGGATCAAGCGCCAAAAATTGTGCGGAAAATCATAAGGTAGAAAAATAAGCAACTTAATACTCATTGAAATCAAGTTCTAAAACTTTAATCCTTCCCAAGAGAATACGAAACTCCAAACTCAATATTTTTTGTATTATAGCCCGCATTTGAGCTTCCTAGACCTGCATTAGAAACATGCCTGATACTTGGACGCACATCAAAATGGAATCTTTGCGCCTTCACCGAAAAACCAAGCGCTAACACATCGGCAAAAGCAAATCCTTCAGACATACGCTCTGTTTCTGTGTCTGTGATCATCGGACCAATACTTCCTAAAAAATAAACGGAAAGACTTTTATTTATTGGCTTTCGGATCAAAAAACCAATGTTCAACACATATTCGTTAATGTTTTTTAATTTCGTATAGGCAGCACGTTTTTCCAAATAATCAGGCTCCTCCGGTTTAACAAAATAGAAATTCAGCAATTGGTGCGTTCCAAAATTAACTTCGGGCTGAACCAAAACTTCGTATTGAAAATGTTTTGCCTCTTTTAACCGGTAATACAATTGTGCCTTATAAAAATGATTGGTGAAAGTGTAATTCCTATTTTTTAATTCACTTCCAAAACCATAATTAAACCCGACCCTCAAATTACCCTCACGCTCTTGTCCACTCATCCTGAAGACAACTAAAAAAACCAACAAACCCAATAGTAAAGTTCTACTCATAAATTACATTTATAAATTTAAATATAGCACAAAAAAAAAGGATCCAACTTTCGTTGAATCCTTTTTTTTATATAAAACTTAATTATTCTGCTTTATTATGCTTGTCTTCGATATTGTGTTTGTCATCACTCGAAATAGTATCAACTAATACCGGTGTAGCAATAAATAGTGAAGAATAAGTTCCTACTACAATACCAACCAACATCGCGAAGATAAATCCTCTAATTGACTCTCCACCAAAAATAAACATCGTTAACAATACAATGATCATCATTAATGACGTATTCAATGTTCTTGACAATGTAGTATTAATAGAAGCGTTTACAATATCTTCAAAACTACCTTTACGGTTTCCGATGATGAACTCTCTAATTCTGTCAAATACAATTACAGTATCATTCATAGAGTAACCGATTACCGTAAGAATCGCAGCGATAAAGTGCTGATCCATTTCCATGTGGAATGGCATGAATTTATAACATAAAGAGTAGATTCCTAATACAAAGATAACGTCATGCGCAACAGCTGCAATCGCACCTAATGAATATTGCCATTTACGGAATGATACCATTAAGTATAAGAATATCGCTGCCATAGCACCTAAAACTGCCCAGTAAGAGTTCGTTTTAATATCCTCAGAGATAGAAGCTCCAACTTTAGAAGCTTGTAATACTCCTACTTTTTTACCATCGTAAGTGTTAGTAAATTTATCATAAGAAGTATTAGGATAGTATTTTGCTAACGCTTTGTATAAAATTTGATTTACTTCCTCATCAACCGCTACTCCATCTTGTTGGATTTTGTATTTAGTTGTGATTTTCAACTGATCGTCGTCTCCTAAAATTTTAGCTTCAACCGGAGTTCCGAAAGCAGCAGATAATTCATCTGAAACTACAGTAGCATCAATTGGTTTTTCAAATTTAACCTGGAAAGTTCTTCCTCCAACAAAATCAACACCTTCATCTAATCCGTTAACGAAAAAGATAGAAACCAAACTCACTACAACAACAATTGAAGAGAAGATGTAAGTGAATTTTTTAATTTTGATAAAATCAAAGTGGAAATTAGTAAACCAGTTTTTAGTAATATTAGTAGAGAAAGTTAAATCTCCTTTACCTGCAATGTTTCTATCAATAAAGATTCTCGCAATAAAGATTGACGTAAACATAGAAGTTACGATACCAATAAGTAATGTTAAAGCAAAACCTTTAATTGGTCCTGTTCCAAAAATAAACAAGATTGCTCCAGTTAAAACGTGCGTTACGTTTGCATCAATGATAGAACGCATTGCTCCGTGCCATCCGTAAGAAGCAACAACTGCTTCAGACAATGATTTACCTTCACGTAATTCTTCTTTTGCTCTTTCAAATATAATAATGTTCGCATCTACCGCCGTACCTAATGTTAATACGATACCAGCGATACCTGGTAATGTTAATACAAAACCAAAACTTGCCATAATTCCGAATAAGAAAAGTAAGTTTAATAATAAGGCAAGATTAGCATACCAACCTGCTTTACCATAATAGAATACCATCCATAAACAAACTAATAAAAATCCTAATACAGAAGAGATTGTTCCTGCATCAATTGCAGCCTGACCTAAAGATGGTCCTACAACAGTTGATTGAATAATATCTGCAGAAGCCGGTAATTTACCTGCATTTAATACGTTTGCTAAATCTTTAGTTTCAGCTACGTCAAAAGAACCTGTAATTTCAGATCTTCCACCTGCAATTGGACCACTAGTAACACCTGGCGCAGAATACACGATATTATCTAAAACAATAGCAATATAACTTTTTTGAGAAAAAGCTCTACCTGTTAATTCTTCCCAAACTTTAGCACCTTGGCTGTTCATTTGCATAGAAACAGCTGGCTTACCCATTTGGTCAAATGTATCTTTCGCATCTGTTACAAGACCACCGTTCATAGCTGGTACATTGTCTCTGTTTCCTTTTAAAGCGTATAATTCAACTACTTCAACATCTTTTGCTTTTGCATCTTTTATTGTAGTTGGTTTACTCCAAACAAATTTTGCATAATGTTGATCAGCAGCCAATAAAATTCTGATTTCCGGTCTTTTAAAATAAGCATTGATTGTTGCTGTATCTTTTGGAGCAAAATAACCTAAAACCGGTCCACCACCTTGTCCAACAATTTTGTCAAATAATGGGTCGTTTCCTTTTTTAGCTTTAGTTGAATCTTGTGTGTCAGTCAATAAAGCGTTCAATGAATCTTTAGCAACTGTTTTAGTTTCTGTTTTTTTGATTTCAGTCTTTTTTAAAGCTTCGTTAGTTGCTACTAAAAAGTTTCCGATTTCTTCAATCTTATACGTTTCCCAAAACTCTAATTGAGCTTTTCCACCTAATAATTTTTTAATTCTATCCACATCTTTAGCACCTGGAAGCTCTACTAAGATTCTTCCTGTAGCACCTAATTTTTGGATGTTTGGTTGTGTAACACCAAATTTATCGATACGCTCTCTCAATACTTTGTAAGCACTTTCGATAGACTCATCTACTTTTTTTCTAATTACTTTCTTAGCTTGAGCATCAGACATTTCAAAAGCAATTCCGCCTTCACCTTGCAAGTTTCTGTTAGCAAAGATTTCAGGAGAAGCTAATTTTGTTGTTCCGCTTGAATTTGCATCAAAAGCCTCAAAAAATTTATCTAAATAACTTTTGTTACCTTCTAAATTTGCAGTCGCATCAGCCAATGATTTATTAAATACCGGATTTTTAGAATTGTTGGCTAATCCTTTCAAAACATCTTTAATAGAAATTTGAAGAATAACGTTGATTCCTCCTTCTAAGTCAAGACCTTTATTGATTTGTTTGTTTTTTACTTCATCATAAGTAAAATCCGTAAATCCAAGATTCAGTACCTTTACTTTACCAATAGAATCTAAATATTTTAGCTCTTTATCAGGATTATCTCCTGCAAAAGCTTTGGCCTCACTTTTGACATTGCTTGCCACGTAAGTGAACGAAAGTTGGTAAATACTTACCAACGCAAATAGAATTGCGAAAAATTTAATAAGTCCTTTATTCTGCATTATTACTAAAAATTAATTAAGTTTTATTGTTTGTTTTTGTTTTAAAGTCCTATAGAATAAGCCCTGACATGATTTTTTTAAAACTAAAAAACTAGATCACGAATTACAACATTTTTTTTAAACCGAGCAAATATATAATTTACGAAAAGATTAACCAATTTATTTATTAATTAATCTCAAAAAAAAGACTGCAAAAGTGCAGCCTTATCTTTTTTTTATCAAAATCATTATACTAAAATCGATTTTAGAGCGTCATTCATCCCTCTAACTGCATCAGCACTTTTAGCAAATAAAGCTTTTTCTGCTTCGTTTAACTGGATATCCAAAATTTCTTCAATTCCATTTTTACCAATTATACAAGGTACTCCGATACAGATATCATTTTGCCCATATTCTCCTTCTACAAAAACAGAACAAGCAATCATTTTCTTCTGATCGTTTAAAATGCTATCCACAAGATACGCTACAGAAGCTCCCGGCGCATACCACGCTGAAGTTCCTAAAAGACCTGTAAGAGTTGCTCCTCCTACCATCGTATCTGCAGCCACTTTCGCTAACACTTCTTCAGAAAGAAATTCGCTAACCGGAATTCCGTTATAAGATGCCAAACGCGTTAAAGGAATCATAGTTGTATCACCATGACCACCTATAACCATAGCTGAAATATCATTTGCCGGTTTGTCTAAAGCCAAAGAAAGATACGTTCTGAAACGTGAACTATCTAAAGCTCCACCCATACCTATAATTCTGTTTTTTGGTAATCCGGTAGATTTTAAAGCCAAATAAGTCATTGTGTCCATTGGATTAGAAACCACAACAATAATTGTATTTGGTGAATGTTTTAATACATTCTCAGCAACTGTTTTTACAATCCCTGCATTTATGCCTATTAATTCTTCGCGGGTCATTCCTGGTTTTCTTGGAATTCCGGATGTAATTACTACTACATCACTCCCGGCAGTTTTAGAATAATCATTGGTTACACCTGAAACTTTGGTATTAAACCCTGTATTTGTAGCGCATTGCGTGATATCTAATGCCTTTCCTTCAGCAAAGCCTTCTTTAATATCCAACAATACTACTTCACTAGCAATTCCTCTATAAGAAATAACATCTGCACATGTAGCTCCAACATTTCCTGCTCCTACAATGGTAACTTTCATATTTTATACTTTATCGGTTATTAATTAATTTGTATGTCTTTAAATTGACAATTCGTTTAATCGTTTAGTAAATTTAAACAATTAAACGAATTGACCTATTAAACTTTTATTTTATGCGTCAATATTTGCATAAACAGCGTTTTTCTCGATAAACTCTCTACGTGGCGGTACTTCATCCCCCATTAACATAGAAAAAACTCGATCTGCTTCTGCAAGACTGTCGATTGTTACCTGACGTAAAGTTCTGAAACTTGGATCCATGGTTGTTTCCCATAATTGCTCCGCGTTCATCTCTCCAAGACCTTTATAACGTTGAATAGCAGCACTTCCTCCCATTCTTTCGTTGGCCTGATCACGTTGAACATCATTCCATGCGTATTCTTTCTTATTTCCTTTTTTAACTAAGTATAAAGGTGGTGCTGCGATATAAACGTGACCTTCTTCGATCAATTCTTTCATGAAACGGAAGAAGAACGTTAATATTAAGGTAGAAATGTGACTACCATCGACATCCGCATCACACATGATGATTACTTTGTGGTATCTTAGTTTTTCAAGATTTAATGCTTTACTATCTTCTGCTGTACCAACAGTAACTCCCAAAGCAGTAAAAATATTACGAATCTCTTCGTTTTCGAATACTTTATGATGCATCGCTTTCTCTACATTCAGAATCTTACCACGTAATGGTAAAATCGCCTGAAAGTTACGATCACGACCTTGTTTTGCTGTTCCACCAGCCGAATCTCCCTCGACAAGGTAAACCTCACATCTTGCAGGATCCTGCTCCGAACAATCTGATAATTTTCCCGGTAATCCACCGCCACCCATAACGGTTTTACGTTGCACCATTTCACGTGCTTTTTTAGCAGCGTGACGGGCTTGAGCAGCCAAAATTACTTTTTGGATAATTACTCTTGCATCATTTGGATTTTCTTCCAAATAATTCTCCAGCATTTCTCCAACGGCTTGAGAAACCGGAGAAACTACCTCTCTATTTCCAAGTTTGGTTTTGGTTTGTCCTTCGAATTGTGGTTCTGCAACTTTTACCGAAATAATAGCTGTTAATCCCTCACGGAAGTCATCTCCCGCAATTTCGAATTTCAATTTATCCAACATTCCGGAAGCATCTGCGTATTTTTTAAGGGTTCTTGTCAAACCACTTCTAAAACCTTGTAAATGCGTACCTCCTTCGTGAGTATTGATATTATTTACATAAGAAAATATATTCTCAGTATAACTTGTATTGTAAATTAAAGCCACCTCAACCGGAATTTCACCTTTATCGTGATCCATGCTGATTACGTGAGAAATAATTGGCTCACGGTTACCGTCTAAATAACGGATATATTCTTTCAAACCTTCTGTTGAATGAAAAACTTCACTTCTGAAATTCCCGTCTTTGTCAACTTCTCTTTTATCGGTGAAAGTAATGGTGATTCCTTTATTCAGGAAAGAAAGCTCACGCATACGAGCCGACAATGTATCATAAGAGAACTCTGTTGTCTGAGTAAAAATAGTATTATCAGGGTAAAAAGTCTGGCGTGTACCTCTCTTATCTGTCTCTCCGATTTGTTTTACCGGATACATTGATTTTCCTCTTTCATACTCCTGCTCATAGATTTTTCCTTCTCTGAATACAGTTGATTTCATATGAATCGAAAGGGCATTTACAACCGAAACACCAACTCCGTGCAAACCTCCTGAAACCTTATATGAATCTTTATCAAATTTACCTCCGGCACCAATTTTGGTCATTACAACCTCAAGTGCAGAAACTCCTTCTTTTTTGTGCAAATCGACCGGAATACCACGACCGTTATCTTCAACTGTTACCGAACCGTCTTCATTTATTGCAACACCAATGGTATCACAATGTCCTCCCATCGCCTCATCAATCGAGTTATCAACAACCTCATAAACCAAATGGTGTAGCCCTCGAACTCCTACATCTCCAATATACATCGATGGACGCATTCTTACGTGCTCCATTCCTTCTAATGCCTGAATACTATCTGCTGAATAATTGTTCTTCTTGATTTCTTCGCTCATATAATTTATTCTAAAAAATGTAATTATTGTCTAACACGCAAATATATAAAAACGCAAATTATATATCCGTTAAATTACGATTTAAAGCGTGTAAGTTATCAACACAATTGTGATAAATTCCAAAAAATAAATTCTAAATTCCAAAAAAGCAACCTCTTTTTATTAAAAAGGCAATTTTTTAAAATTCCAAATTCCAATTTTGAAATAGAAAATCCGAAACAGACATTTAAAATGTTGTTTCGGATTTTAAAAAATGTTTCAAATCCACCCAAAATTTGGAATTTGGAATTTGAGGTTTTGAAATTTATTTTTTAGTAAAGTCCCCTACATAAATAGAAGTCATTTTATCCAGACTGATATACTTTTTCAATACCGTATTTACTTCCTGAATTTTCAATGCTTTAACTTTGCTTTCTAAATCATCGTAATCTTCCAATGGGATTCCGTAAATAAGATGTGTATTCACAAGCCCCATCAAAGTATCATCGCTTCCTAATCTGGTTTTTCTTCCATTCTGCCAGCTTACTAAGTTTGTTTTCAATTCCTCCTCCGTAAATCCGTCTTTTAATGCTTTTGTGATTTCTTCTTTTGTAGCCGCTTCAACCGCTCCTTTTTTAGTTGGATTTAGAAAAGCATAATATTCCCAAAAAGCAACATCATTATCAACTGGTACATTGATAAATGAACCAGCTCCATAACTAATCCCTTCTTTTTCTCTTAATCGCATTGGGATTCTTGCCGTCAAAAAGCCACCACTTCCAATGATTTCATTCACCATAATAAAGGCTGGATAATCCGGACTTTTTCGATCCATTTTCAAGCTGATTTTTCCAGTTGCCACAGCATTTTCTTTATCCGGAGTAATATAGTCTTTATCTACTTTCTGACTATCAAAATAAGTTGGTTTGGCACGTTCGTATTTAGATTTCGAATTCCACTTTCCAAAAGTATTTTCAAGAATTTCGACTGTAGTTTTAGTATCCAAATCTCCAATAACACAACCTACCCCATTATTTGCTCCTAAAATGTTTTGGTAAAAGTCTACTAACTCGGATTGTTTTATCTTTTTAAACGCATCTATTTGTTCTTGAATTGTTGCCGTGTAGAAGATATTTCCTTTCGGGTATTTAGCCGTTAATCTTGAAATTTCATTAAAGGCTATCGCCTGAGGATCATTAAGATTGGATTCTAAGTAGGTATTGTACTCTGTAATTGTCTTTTGCAGCTCATTTTCAGGAAAGGTAGAATTAACCAGTAAATCACCTAATATCGCCATTACATCTTTAAAATTCTCTTTGTAGGTATTAATATTAACCGATAAAACCTGTTCTGAGAAACCAAAATTCACACTAGACTTCAATTGATCTAATTGATCTTGAATTTGCTCTTTTGTTCTGGTTTTAGTACCTGTTTTAAGCAATTGTGCCAAAATTCCACCAACATCTGCTTTACCCTCTAAATCCTTCTCATTACTTACATAGAATTTAAAACTCGCCTGAACCTTGCCTCCTTTTATTTCTTTTTTAACCAATCCGTATTTTGCACCATTACTTAATTTGCCTTCAACAAGATTTTGCTTTAAATTTTTTATGGATGCTTCAAATGGAGCGGCTTCTTTTTCGATCGCTTTTCCTTTGTAGTCTTTCGTTAAAGCAACCAATTGTTCGTCGGTATATTCTACCGCTTTCAGTCTTTGTTCGTCTTTTGACGGAATAAATATCCCTATTGTTCTGTTGTTACTTTTAAAGTATTTTTCTGCTACTCTTTGTATATCTTCCTTTGTCAGTTTTTCAACCGCATCTCTATAAATAAAACCAAGTCTGTAATCTCCTGCTCCAATAATTTCTGTCAGACCAACTGCAAACGAAATAGTATTGTTTTTTACACTTTCAATTTGTTTAATTAATTTTGCTTTAGCTCTGTTTACATCTTCATCTGTATATTTTGTAGTTGTAATTTTATCCAACTCTGCTCTTACGATATTTTCGGTCTCTTTAATATCTTTATCGTTTGGCACTGCAACTCCAAAATACATAAAACTTGCATCTTTTACGGTAGGCTGCCAAGTGTAGATACTTGAAACTTTACGCGTTTCTACCAAAGATTTATACAGATAACCTGATGGATCTGCCGTTAAAATTTCAGCCAACGCATCAATTGCAGCATAATCTTTATCTGCATATGGTGCGGTATGATACACTGCTCCTACATTTTTGCTTTCACCTGCTCTTTTTAGTTCTACAAATTTTTCTCCGTCCTGAGCCGGTTCGAGTGTGTAAGGCTTAGCCAAAACTCTTTTCGGTTTTGGGATCACAGCAAAATACTGTCCAATATATTCTAATGCTTTCTGCTCATCAAACTTACCTGCAATAACCAAAACTGCATTATCAGGCTGATAATACTTTTCGTAAAAAACTCTTAATGTATTTGCTTTTACACGTTCAATATCTTCTTTACTTCCAATAGTACTATTTCCGTAGTTATGCCATAAATAAGCTGTGGACAGGATTCTTTCTTGTAAAACTGCATCGGGATTATTTTCACCTATTTCAAATTCATTTCTAACAACAGAAAATTCTTTGTCTAAATCTGCTTGTAAAATTGTCGAATTAATCATTCGGTCGGCCTCCATCTCGAGACTCCATTTCAGGTTTGCATCACTGGAAGGAAAAACTTCATAATAATTGGTTCGGTCAAACCAGGTCGTTCCGTTTGCATTTCCTCCTTTATCGGAAAGCATTTTTTTTATGTCTCCCAAATTTTTAGTACTCTTAAAAAGCATGTGCTCCAACAAATGCGCCATTCCTTTTTCGCCGTATCCTTCATTAATCGACCCCACTTTGTAAACGATATTTACAATCATATTACTTTGTGAAGCGTCCGGAATTAAAAGAACCTTTAATCCGTTATTTAAAGCATATTCCTTTACCCCTTCTACATTTGTAATGTATTTAGGCTGTTCTTTTTTCTGAGCGTAAACAGAACTCATTACACCCAATGAGCAATACAAAATTCCCCCAAGCACTAATTTTTTCATATTTTATTCAATTATAAAGTAAACTATTCTTTTATGACTTTATCAAATATAGTGCTTTTCAAATACAAAATGAATAATTTAAAATCCACTTTAATAAAAAAATCCGAAACAAACAGTTAAAATGTCGTCTCGGATTTTCTGAAATTATCGAAATTCAATTGGGATTTGAATTTTATTTTCTACTCTATTAAATTTTAAAATTACACTGCTGCGCCGGAGTTTGTTGTTGCAACAGCTGCCTTTAAATGGGCTGCATTTGCACGCCCGCTTGGATCTTGATTTTCCTGCCATTTCGGTATCCATTTTCGAACGGTTTGCGCCGCACTAACCTGTGGATAATATTTATGAAAAATGGAACGGTACAAATAGGCTTCTTTGGTAGTAGGAGAATTATACGGAAACTCTGTATTTGCTCCCTCTAATTGCTGATCAGAAACCTGAGTCGCACAATATTCGATTAATTCATCAATCCAGTTATACCCCACACCATCCGAGAATTGTTCTTTTTGGCGCCATAAAATATCCGATGGCAAATAAGGCGTTTCCGGGGTATCAAATGCTTTTCTTAAGATGTATTTTTCGATTCCCTCGTATGTTTTAGGCTGTTTTTCTTCGGGTTTAATCAACATCGTAACATCCAGAAAGTTTCGGTCTAAAAACGGAATTCTTGTTTCTAAACCATTTGCCATTGTCGATTTATCGGCACGCAATAAATCGGCCGTAAATAATTTTTGGACTCTCTCGATACTTTCCTTTTGAAATTCTTCTGTTGATGGAGCATTTCTGAAATACAAATGTCCTCCAAAGATTTCATCAGCACCTTCTCCGGAAAGAATTGCTTTTACTCCTTTGTCGGCAATCGCTTTAGACAACAGGTACATAGGCACACTGGCTCTAACCGATATGATATCATAGGTTTCGATATGAAAAATTATTTTTTCTAAAAGTCCAATTCCTTCTGCCACTGAAAAATGGACTTCATGATGGTCTGTTCCCAGAAATTCAGCCGCTTTTCTGGCAGCAATAGCATCGGGTGCATTTGCATCTAAAGCAATTGAAAAAGTTTTCAGTTTTTTCCCTTTGTCGGCTTTCAGTCGGGAAGTAATGGCCGCAATTAAAGAAGAATCCAAACCACCGGAAAGCAATGCTCCAATAGGCACTTCACTCATCAAACGTTTACTCACCGCTGCTGTAAGACTTTCTCTGATCAAAGACAATTCAAGATCCTGACCTGCTTTTTCATAATCCTCATACTCCGGACGGTAATATTTTACAAAACCTGTTTTTGGAGTATAATAATGCCCCGGAGGGAAAGTTGAAAATGTTTTGCATTGATCTGCAATTGGTTTCATTTCTGAAGAAAAGTAAATTCTTCCTCTTTCGTCCAAACCATAATACAACGGTTTTACTCCCAATGGGTCTCTACCGGCAATATAATCATCACCATCAACGATTACGAAAGTCCAGTCACCATCTAATTTATTACAAAAATCATATCCATACTCTTCGTACAAATGCACGATCACTTCTGAGTCTGATTTTGTTCTGAAAGTGTGGTCTTTCAAAATTCCATTTCTTAATTCCTGGTAATTATAAATTTCACCATCGTGCACCATCCAGGCTTTATTAGTCCCCTGAATAGGTTGTTTCCCTGAATTAAGATCTATAATCGACAAACTCTCGTGACAAATAATGCTTCCATTTTCCATGATCTGATAACCTCTTTCATCAGGACCACGGTGCGACATTCTTTCAGAAAGCGCTCTAACGAGCTGGGGATCTTTTCCTTTACCGATAACAGCTAATATTCCGGACATACTATTCTTTTTTTTATTTCTAAATGTTATTCAAAGTAAACATAAACCTCATTTTATGCCACTTTCTAAATTAAACTTACATCACTCTCTTGAGTAATGTCAAATATAAAAAAGAAAGTTAAATAATTCCCAAATTATTATCTCAAGTAGCTGAAATAATACAATTTATTATCCTAAACCAAGAAAACGTCCTTACAATTAAGAACGTCTTTCCTGATACTAATTAATAAACAAAACCCCTTTATGCTTTAGCGTAGGCATCATCATGAACGCTGGCAACAGCTCTTCCTGATGGATCATTCATGTTTTTGAAAGCCTCATCCCACTCCAAAGCGATTTTGGTACTACAAGCTACACTGGCTTCCTGAGGTACGCATAATGCTGCTGCATCACTTGGGAAGTGTTCTGCAAAAATAGAACGGTAGTAATATTCTTCTTTTGAAGTTGGCGTCTGCAACGGAAATTTAAATCTGGCATTTGCCAATTGTTCATCTGAAACTTCTCTTGCTACTACTTCTTTCAAAGTATCAATCCAGCTGTATCCTACTCCATCAGAAAATTGTTCTTTTTGCCTCCACGCCACACTCTCCGGTAACATTTCTTCAAAAGCTTTACGAACCACCCATTTTTCCATTGGGTGTTCTTTGTTGATCATTTTATCTTGTGGGTTGATGCGCATGGCAACATCCATAAATTCTTTATCTAAAAATGGTACACGTCCTTCGATTCCCCAAGCTGCCAAACTTTTGTTGGCACGTAAACAATCGTACATATGTAGTTTCCCTAATTTGCGTACGTTTTCTTCGTGAAATTCTCTTGCGTTTGGTGCTTTATGAAAGTATAAATAACCTCCAAACAATTCATCAGCTCCTTCTCCCGAAAGGACCATTTTGATCCCCATTGATTTAATAACTCTCGCCATCAACCACATTGGAGTCGATGCTCGCACTGTAGTTACATCATACGTTTCCAGGTTATAAATCACATCACGAACTGCATCTAAGCCTTCCTGAATTGTAAACTTAATTTCATGGTGAATAGTTCCGATATGATCTGCAACAACTCTCGCAGCTGCCAAATCAGGTGAACCTTCCAGTCCAACTGAAAAAGAATGTAATTGTGGGTACCAGGCATCAGTAGTATCGTCTGACTCAATACGTTTTTGTGCATATTTTTTAGCTACTGCTGAAGTAATAGAAGAATCTAAACCTCCGGAAAGTAAAACTCCGTAAGGAACATCACTCATCAGTTGTCTGTGAACGGCTGCTTCCAATGCTTTTTTAATTTCAGGAATACTTGTTTCGTTGTCTTTTACCGCATCGTAGTCCGTCCAGTCTCTTTTGTACCATTGCACAAATTCACCGTCTTTACTAGTCATATAATGTCCCGGAGGAAACAATTCAATTTTTGTACAGTACCCTTCTAACGCTTTCAATTCTGATGCTACATAAAAAGTTCCATCCTGATCCCAACCAATGTATAACGGAATAATTCCCATATGATCACGAGCGATAAAGTACTCATCTTTGTCTACATCATAAATTGCAAATCCGAAGATTCCGTTCATTTCGTCAATAAAATGAGGGCCTTTTTCTTGATAAAGTGCTAAAATAACTTCGCAGTCACTTTCGGTTTGAAAGTCGTATTTTCCTTCAAATTGTTTGCGTAATTCTCTGTGGTTATAGATTTCACCGTTTGCTGCCAAAACCAATTTTTTATCTGCTGTAAACAAAGGTTGTTTCCCCGAAGCCGGATCTACAATTGCCAAACGCTCATGAGATAAAATTGCTTTATCGTTGCTATAAATACCACTCCAGTCCGGTCCACGGTGACGGATGATTTTAGACATTTCTAAAACTTGAGGTCTTAAACTTTCTGCTTTTTGCTTCAGATCAAAGGCACATACAATTCCACACATAACTATATCTTTTTATTTTATAAATTTTATTTTGATAAGGCAAAGATGCAGTAATGGTTACAATTGAAAAACACAAAAGCTAATTTCAGTTATAATTTAAAACCATAAAATCAATTTTACATATAAAATGTAAAATTTTAGTATAAAAAACAGGTTGGAACTTAAAAATTTTAATTTCAGGAGGAGAAACAATTTAAAACACAGCATTTTTTAGAAAAGTTCAAAACTATTTCCAGTGTATTTTATTTTTTGATGAGAAATCTACAAAAGGTAAAGAGTAAATATGTAGATTTTGGCCACTAGGTGTGTTAAAGTAGTTTCTTTACAAGTATTTGTCCTGCTTTGTCTGGCTGAGCGGAGTCGAAGCCCTTCTTCTTAAACAAGCCTTCGACTACGCTCAGGATGACAATAGTCTAAAAATAATGATCTTTAGTAAAATCTTTTTTAACCACAAATTGCATAAGAAATTTACGCAAGACACGCAAAAAAACTCAAATGAGCTTACATTACTTATATGTTTCAAAAAAAACACTTATCATAATTGTATCCTGTTCTTATACTTTGCAGCATTATTTGTGAAGATTTCTCATTCTTCGGAATTGACAAAAATTGCTAGTTAATACTATTACAAAACACTTTCAATAGTATAATGCGTTTTATTAATCTCAAATTCAAACCCTACTTTATTGCCCATTAAATGATTCCCCAAAGGAGATTGGGGTGAAAGCGCAATAACGTTTATACCGTCAATTGTAATTTTAGGAAGTGCTACACTGAGGTATAAATAAATTCCATTAGCCTTTACCAAACTCCCTAAAACTATATTTTCTGTACTTTTTGATGCTTCAATTTTATCTAAAACGGCTTTTTGGGTTATGGCTTCTTTTAGTTTATTCGTTAACTTCTCTTGCTCAATATGCATCATCGACAAAGCGGTTTCGTGTTTATCACCGGCTGATCCTTTTGCATCGTTTTTAGAATCTTCGGTCAAAGCCGAAATCATGTCTCTGAAAACATCAATGCGATCTTGAACCATTTGTAGATAATGGGAATATATTTTTTCTTTGAAAGTCATTTTTTTTTGAGGGGCTAAGTTACTGAGGTTCTAAGTTGCTGAGATTTTTGTTTAACCGCAAGGTACGCTAAGGTTTACGCAAAGATCGCAAATTAATCTCATTTTATTTCTAAAAAAAGTTAGCCACGAATTAACGAATAGCATTAAAAAACAATTCGTTAATTCGTGGCTAAAAAAAACTTCGCGCACCTTGCGGTTAAACCCTTTTCTTAAAAGTCGAATTTATAATTCCCTCCTCCTAAAACCTGGAAGCCCTGCACCGGATAATTTAGCCATTTTTCATAGGCCTGATTACCAATATTATTAAGTTTCAAGAAGAAAGTCAAACGTTCGCTGAACTTATACCCTACGTGAGCATTGGCATCAAAATAGCTTTTTAAAGTAACCGGAGTTGCAACGGGTGCAATAGTCAAATTGGTCTGCATGTCTTTACGATCTCCCACATAAAAAACATTTAAACCGGCGTACCATTGTTTTGTAATAGTAACATCCAGATTAGAACTCAATTTAACCGTTGGTAAATTCCATGCTTCTAATTGGCCGTCATTTTTGTAACTATTGAAAGTTCCATTGATTCCAAAACTAACATTCTCGGAAAAATCAGCTTTTAATTCTCCATAAAAACGGAATGTTCTCAGGTCCTGATATACCACTCCAAAAGAGTTTCCGTAAGCATAGTTTTCATTTGAAATAACTTCTGTATAGTCATTACTTTTGAACAAGGCTCTGTCTTTTTCATTCAAATAAGATCCTGTAATGTTGTAATTGATATTATTAGCCAATTTTCCTTTTAAACCTGCAAAAACAGTGTATTGATTGTTTGTAGGTTTCACAGCAAGCGTTGGCGATAAAAACGGATTTTCGGTCACAAAATCAGCATAGGAATTCTGATTTAGTCCACCATTTACTCCCGTATAAAAAATCATCAAATCACCCACTAATTTATAAGAGGCATTTACTTTTGGATACAGATAAAACTTGTTCCCACTGTTTTCAGAATCTAAACCATAAAATATTCCGGCTCCTAATTCCAAGGTCCAATCATTTTCCAGAATCACAAAACTAGGTTCAATTCCAAAATTGGTAAGGCTGTATTTTAAAGGCTTCGTATTATCACGGGCATAATTATTTTCAAACGAGCCGCTTACATGATCAATAATAACATTTGTATTTATAGATTGATCCATTACCTCTACTTTAAACGAAGGCTTTACATAAAACCGGTTTTCAGAAGAAGAAAAACTATCTGAGAAATTAGTAAACCTTGCTTTTACTTTGCTAAAAATGCCTTCATTAAATTCAATATTTCCACCTAAAGAAATAGTATTATAGGAGTGATTCGGATTCATTTTATTCACTAAATCAAAACGTTCACCCGGAAGCAATGTCGCACCGAATTCGGCAGGTAAACCGTACCAATTGTATATTTGATTCTGGTATCCTAAATCTACCGCCCAGGACATATCGCGATTGTCAACACCATACCCAACATTTAAGGCTGTGTCGTAAAATTCATCATTTAATTCTATATCCTTAATACCGCCCTGAGAAGAATGGTGGCGAAACATTCCGGTAATATAATCACTGTTGCCCAGATCCTGCGTTACAAACAATTCCCCATTTAGAGTTCCATAATTTCCAACTCCAACAGTGGCGTAATTACTGAATAAACGCTCTTGTTTTGATTTTTCAACCCCTTCTGCTTTTCCTTTTGAGGGTGTAAAAGTCGAAGCCACCGGAACCGATAAAATACTGTATTTGATCGTTTCCTTAGGTTGATTTCCTGAATCGTCAAGCGAAGGAGTTTCTTTTACTTTAAAGGCATCTGAAATAGTTGGTGAATAAGGTTTTACAACATTTACCGTTTCTGTCCCAATGCTCTCCTCTTTCTTCTGCGAAAAGGAAAGCTGAAAAGCAAACAGCATTATCAAAATGATGGATTTATTCTGGAAATTAATTTTCATATTTCTCTTATTGTGTAAAAGGTGTTTTGTAAAATGTAAAAGGTCTTTTTTAGGCATTTTACATTTCACTTTTCACAAATTACATTTTACATTATCTTATTTCTTAATTTATCTTTCTATTCTAAACTTCCCAATCACCCTTGGCGATAAACTGACTTTTGCCTCCAATTTGTATGGCAAAATTATCTTCTGTTAATGCTCCTTTAAAATAAATCTGCGACGGGCGGTTTATGTAATCCCCCTGCTGATTTATTGTTTCAATCTTAGCCGAGTGGTATTTTAAAAGAAAAGCCTGTAAACACGTACTGGCACTTCCGGTTGCAGCATCTTCAACCAATTGGTTGTGTTCTACGCATAACATTCTACTTATTATTTTTGCATCTTCCCAAACATAAAAATAAAGAGCCCTGTGATTTGTTTTGCAATTCTTTATCAGCCAATCGTTCATTTTATCTTTATCGAGAACCAAAGCTTTTAAGACTTCTGTATTTTTTAAAGGAACAATTACAAAAGCACTTCCAGTTGTCACTTCCTGAATTGGGTATTGCACATCAAAGTCATCACTTTTCAGATTACTGAAGGATAAAAAACCTTCCTTATCAAACACCTCTAAAAACTCCGGTTGAGCCGCTTTTAACCAAATCAAATCCTCTGTTTTATGAATCGGAATTTCACCAATCGGAACCTGAAGTGTAATTGCTTCAGGAGCATTTTGGAATATTTTATGTATCAACACCCAAGAAGTTCCAATAATTGGATGTCCCGCAAACTTCATTTCGTGTGCCGGCGTAAAAATTTTAATCTCTGCTTTATTGTTTTCAAAATCAAGCTTTGTAATAAAAGTGCTTTCAGCGAAATTTATCTCTTTGGCTATTTTTTGCATTTCTTCCGAACTAAGATTACCCGCCTCTAAAAAAACCGCCAACTGATTTCCGGCGTATTTTTTTTCAGCAAAAACATCAATAATATAAAATGGTAAGGTCATGTTTGTAAAATCTATTTTGTGAAATGTACTTTGTGAATTGTAAAATGTATTTTGTGAGTTGCAAAATGGAAAATATTTCACTTTTAACTTTTGACATCTCACATTCAACATTTCACCCAAAAAACCTATTTCGTAATTGATGAATTTGTTTTTGACTCCTCTAACTTAATAACACTTAGTTCTTTTTTAGCTTCCTCTACTACATCCGGATAATCGGTAAAATTGTTAATTACATTATCTAAAATATAAGTCGCCTGATAACTGTCTTTTAATCCGTAGAAATTTTCGGCCATCAAAACCAGACTCTTTGCTCCGTAATATTTATAAGCGGAGTAGCTTTTGGCTAATTTCTGAACGGAAACATTTGAGGCTTCAAATTTGCCTTCTTTCGTTTTAAAATAGGCATCATAATACAAGGCTTCGGCCGCTAATTCTCCTTTTGACGTTGCAGACAATTTTGCATACGCTGCTTTTGCTTTGTCCTGATCTCCGGTTTGCATGGCAGCACGTGCTACAATAATTTGTGCATCTGATTTTACATTGGCATCAGCTTTAGGATTTTGCAACACCTTATCTGCATAAATTACCGAATTATTATAATCTTTTTTATCATAATAACACTTCATTAAATTCGCCTGAGCGAAAGTTTTATTCTGAGGAAAGTCGGCTTCATCCTCTAAACGAACCAATACCGGAATTGCTTTGTCACAGTCTTTTGCTTTTAGGAAAATCTGAGACAATCGGCTTAACGACTGTTCTGTAAATTCATTTCTTGGCTGATCAATCACATATTGGTAATTGGCTACCGATTTACTTTCAGAACCTTCTGCATAATACAACTGTGCTACGTAAAAATTAGCCTCCACTGCATGAATCCCGGATGGAAATTTAGCAATGTAACCTGCAAGACCTGTAATAGCGGCTTTGCTGTTATTTTGACTGTATTGTTTAAAAGCTCCTTCGTAAGTATCGTTATCCAATTCTGCATCTGTAACCGCAACAAAGTCCAATGTTCGTACCCAAGTAGCATATTCATCTACTTTTCCTGAATCAACGTAGATTAATCTTGCTGTTGAAACCGCTTCTAAAGCTTCTGATGTTTTTGGAAATTCAGCCGCCACTTTTTTAAATTTAACTAAAGCCTGTTCGTCACGATCTGTATTGTAATAAATCAAACCTTGCTTCAGAATAGATTTTGAAGTAAACGAACCGTTTTTGTACTCGGAAATTAACTGATCGTACGTTTTAATCGCTGAATCATTCTTTTTCTGAGCTACATAAGTATTTCCCAATTCATACAAAACATCATCTCGGTACGATGATTTTTTGTACATCAGTAGGAAATTATTCAGTTCCTCTATTTTTTTGTCATTTTTAGACATAAAACCATACGAAAGTGCTTTTTGATATTGTGCATAATCGGCATCAACGCCTTTTGCATCAATTGCTTTTGCATAAGCTTCCATTGCAGGAGCATACTTTGCAGTTACAAATCGGCAATCTCCTAAGCGCAAATACGAATCATTCAAACGTACTTTGTCTTCTTTTGAATTGTCAATTTGTGCCTGAAAAGAATTTCCGGCCTGATCGTACTCTTTTAGTTTAAAATAAGCGTAAGCAATATTGTAGTTAATGTTTTTGTATTCTTCTGTCGTTTTAGCACCCGCCAAACCAGCAAATTGTTTGTAACTCAACAATGCTGATTGAAAATCGTCGGTAACATATTCTGATTCTGCCTTCCAGAAAGTCGCACGTGCTGTAAACTCAGGATTCTTTTGCTCTTTGACCGCATTATTGAACATCTTTAATGCTTCTGCATAATTCGATTCCGAATACAATTCCAGACCTCTGTAAAAAAGCACTTTTTGGTAAGCTAATTTATTTTCCGCAGATCTGTTTTTCTCTAATAAAACCAAGGCTTCTTTATAATTTTTAGAAGAGATATAAGAATCAACCAATAATTTTTCTACTTCCCCTTTACTGGAATTGTTTGGATATTTTTTCAAAAAATCAAGCAAAATTCCCGGAACCGTTTGATATGCATTCCCGATTTCATAGCTCAACTTAGCGTAATTCAAAGCGGCATCTTCCTGAATTTGAGTATTGAACTCCATTTCAGACGCATTTTTAAAAGCATTCAGAGCTTCTTGTTTTTTACCCGTATTCAGGTAACTTAAACCTAAATGGTAGTAGGCATTTTGCGCAACGAAATCTTTTCCTTCAATAATTTTATTAAATTGAGATATAGCACTTTCGTAGTTTTTTTGCTCGTAATAGGCATACCCTAACTGATAAAAATCGGTGTTGTTCCACTTTCCTTTTTTTCCTTTGTATTCTTCTAAAAACGGAATCGCTTTGTCGTATTGTTTTAGATTGAAATAACACTCTCCGATGATTTTATTCAATTCTGATTTTTCAATTTCATTTGATTTATTCATTGCTTTTTGCCCTAAATCAATTGCTTTTTGAAAATTTCCTAATTTAAAATTCATATCAGCCTGATAGTATGAAAGCTTTTCCTTGTACTTTTCTTCGCCTGAAACCTCATCAAAATATTTGGTTGCTTCTTTATAATCATCGCCTTCATAGGCCATAAATCCTAAGTAATATTTGGCCTGAGAACCAAACTCGGCGGAATTAACCACTTTATTAAAATACGTGGTGGCTTCCTTCTTCTTTTTAGCATTAAAATAGCTGTAGCCTTTTTGAAAATTAAACTTATCCAAATCAGACTTGCTCATGTAACTTTCATCAACTTTATCAAACCATTGTAACGCTTTTGGATAATTTCCCTGCTCAAAGAAAAAATGAGCAACTTCAATATAAGCCTGATTCTGCTTAGTACTGGTTGGATAATCGGTTACAAACTTTTCCATCAGCTCATCTGCATTTGGCTGATTGGTTCTAATGGCACAGTTGGCGATATAATAAGCACAATCGGACTGAACTTCTTCTGTCGTTGCATTGTTTTTTACATATTCAAAAATAGGTTTTGCCGAAGCATATTGTTTGTCTTTGTATAAAGCCAGTGCTTTGTCAAAATCCTTTAAATCGTAGGTATAAATAGCTGATTTTTGTGCCGAAACCGTCGTCGAAATAAGGATAATTTGGAATAAAAAGAACCAGGAAAGTCTACGCATTTTAGTTTTATTTAGTATTCAAATTTATCATTTTCTACCGTTTATAACGAAACGTTTCAATCTTTTATTATGATTCTTTTTTTTAATGGTGCTTATTTAACAGCTTATTAATCCTCAAAATATTGGTTCTCAAATGTTCTAAAACTATTATTTTTTATAACGTTTTCTTCAGAAATGATTAAAATTTATTTTGAATCCAACCGTTATCTTATTACTTTTACCATTCAAATCAATTTATTATGTCACAAACCGTACTGTCTCTTAAAGAAGTAACTATATATCAGGAAGGAAGAAAAATTTTATCTCATATTAATTTAGATGTCCAACATGGAGAATTCATCTACATTATTGGAAAAACGGGTTCCGGAAAAAGTAGCTTCATGAAAACTTTATACGGTGATTTGCCTTTAAGCGAAGGAGAAGGTCACATTGTTGAATTTGATTTGGCAGCTTTAAAAGAAAGCGAAATCCCTTTTTTGAGACGTAAAATCGGAATCGTATTTCAGGATTTCAAATTGCTACCGGACCGCTCTGTAAAAGACAATATGCTTTTCGTTCTAAAAGCAACGGGCTGGCATGAAAAAGAGGCAATGGAGCACAAAATTGATGAAGTTTTGGACAAAGTAGGAATGAAGGAATTTGTGAACAAAATGCCACACCAACTCTCGGGAGGTGAACAACAACGTGTTGCGATCGCAAGAGCTCTATTAAACGATCCTGAATTTATTCTGGCCGATGAACCAACCGGAAACCTTGATCCGCAAACAAGTTCTGAGGTTTTGGAGGTATTGAAAAAAATCAATGCTAACGGTAAAACGATTATCATGGCCACTCACGATTATGCTTTATTGATGAAATTCCCTTCGAAAACATTAAAATGTGAAGATGAGAGGATTTTTGAGGTGGTGCAACGCAGTGTGTAATGCTTTCTATCTTAATTCCGGTTTACAATTACAATGTTTTTACGCTGGTAGAAATACTAAACAAACAAACGCTGGAATGCGATATCGTCTTTGAAATTATCTGTCTGGATGATGCTTCTGAGTATTTTTTAGCTGAAAACAAAAAGATCAATCAATTTAAGAACGCGTCTTATTCGGTTTTAGAAAAAAATATCGGAAGAAGTGCTATTCGGAATTTACTGGCTCAAAAAGCAAGTTATGAAAACCTGCTTTTTCTCGATGCCGATACCATTCCTGCTTCTGAAAATTATATTTCAAATTATATTTCACAGATCAATAACGCCGAAAAAATTGTTTACGGTGGAATCCTCTACGAAGACATAAAACCTTCCAAAAATGAAATTCTACGTTGGATTTACGGCATAAAAAGAGAAGCTTTAAAGGTCTCCGATCGAAACAGCAACTCTTATCTTTCCTTTCTGACTTTAAATTTCCTGATCAAAAAAAGTGTTTTTTCAAAAGTTACTTTTAACGAAGACATCCCGAATCTGAGACACGAAGACACGCTCTTTTCGTTTGATTTAATGCAAAAACAGATTAAGATTGTACATTTTGAAAATCCTGTTTATCATTTAGGTTTAGAAAGCAGCGAAACCTTTCTGAGAAAATCGGAAGAAGCTGTTTTAGCCTTAAAAAACTTAATCGATTCTAACCTGATTTCAACGGAATATGTGAAGTTGTCTCATTATTTCCAAATTCTCAAAAAATCTCATCTAAGGCCTTTAACTGCTTTTGGATTCCGTCTTTTCAAACCTTTACTTAAAAGACAGCTGTTAGGAAAACATCCGTCTCTTTTTATTTTTGATCTTTATCGATTGGGGTATTATTGCAACGCCAATTAGGTATGTACAATTGCTTCGAATAAAACTTTCCATTGCTGCATGATGGTATCTAAATCATATTTTCCGATACTTTTTATTGCTTTCTGCCCCATTTCTATTCGCAAATTTTCATCTTCCATTAATAAAACTAATTTCTCCACAAAAGAGTCTTTATTACCCTCTTCAATAAGAAATCCATTTTCATTATTTTGTATGATTGCTTTGGGACCAACCGGGCAATCGTAAGCGATGCAAGGCAAACCGGTCGCCATTGCTTCCAGTAAAACCATTGGTAAGGCTTCATTTCTGGAAGTCATTGCCAATATAGACGCTTCTGTATATTTTTGCTGTATGTTTTGAACCGGCTTAAAAAAAGTTACTGTTTTGTCAATCTGCAACTTTTTGGCTAAGTCTTCTAATCCTAAACTTTTCTCTTGTTTTCCATAAATCTCCAAGGTCCAGTCCGGTTGCTTTTCCGCCACTGATTTCCATATTTGCAATAATCGGTCGATTCCTTTTTCATGCGAATGCCTAGCCACGGCAATAACTTTTTTTGCCTTTAAATCTGAAAAAGATTTTGTTTCAATCCATAACGGATTAGGAATAACAATACCATTTTTAAGCGACCATTCTCCCAGGCTTTCATTTGATAATGCTACAAAATAAAAAAATTGAGAAGCACAATAATTTCGATATCTATATTTGAATGTGTTAGTAAATCCAAAAAAACGAGAAGTCTTGTATTCATTAAATCTAGAACCGTGCGCCTCAAAAAGAACAGGGATTTTTGTATTTATCAGTAATGGAATTGAAAATGATTTTAAGGCAAAATCACAAACAATAATACAATCGGGCTGTATCATTTCTATATATTCCTCCAGTTCTTTTTTGTAGCGGAATAAATTGAGCACCTTATTACCTTTTAATACAATATCATAGAAATCAATTTGTTTGTTAAATTCAAAAAAAAGATTTTCATCTCCTCCGTTTTGAGTAATAACCGCTATTTTATAACCAAATTTCTCAATCAGGTAGTTGGTTTTTACGGCAAGTACTCTTTGCACTCCTCCTTCTTCATTTGCTCTTTGTGTAATATAGAGTAGCTTCATTTTTTTGATGTCAAAAATTCTTCGTAGTCCCTGATGTAATCGCTTTCTTCAAAAACTTCTGAAGCCAGAACAAGGCAAACTGCTCCAGAAGAGAAATTTTCGAGTTCACGCCATGTATTATTTTTAATCAGTAATCCTTTGTCGGGTTTATTTAAAACTACCTTTTTTTCTATTTCACCGTCTTTTAAAATCACATCAAAACTTCCTGAAATTGCGATTAAAATTTGCTGCAATTTTTTATGCGAATGACCGCCTCTCTTAGAAGAACTTGGAATATCATATAAATAATAAACTCTTTTGATTTCGAAAGGAATTGTATCATCTTCAATTACGGCAATATTTCCTAAAACATTTTCAATTTTCGGAAAATCAATCATAACTATATTCATAATCTTATTTCAATTTATATTTGTTAAGCAATATCACCATCGATTCCTTACTTTCGTATCAAATATATAACTCTTTAAAAACAATATGCAAGATAAATTAGTCGTCACCGTTATTTGCTTGTGTTACAACCATGAGAATTTTGTAACGGAGAGCTTATTTTCAGTAATTTATCAAAATTATGCATTTATTGAATTGATAATCGTAGACGACTGCAGCACCGATAATTCTAAAAAAACAATTGAAAAATGGCTTACAGACTATCCAAAAGCTAAATTTATCGCGAATGAAACCAACTTAGGGAACACAAAATCATTTAACAAAGCACTAAAATTAGCCAAAGGAGATTTTATTATAGATTTGGCTGCAGATGATATTTTAGCACCCAATTGCATTTCGTTGCAACTTGAAACTTTCAAGAAAAGTACTTTCACCAATCTGGGCGTCGTTTACGGAAATGCCGAGTTGATCACTGAAAAAGGCGAATTTGATTCTTATTATTTCCCTATAGATCAAGATCGCAAAACGATCCCAAAAAAGCAAACCGGTGACATTTATTGTAGTGTTCTCTCAGGTTTAGACAGTATTTGTTCTGTTTCTGCAATGACAAAAAAATCCGTTTATGATACGCTAAAAGGTTATGATGAAACACTTGCCTATGAGGATTTAGATTTTTGGATACGCTCCTCCCGTTTGTATGAATTTGATTTTATTGATGAAATTTTAATTAAAAAAAGAATTTCAGACAATTCATTAACCAACAGTTTTTATGACAATCGAAAACCAAGATTTCGAGAAATAAACTTGTCCACCTATAGAATTCTAAAAAAAGCCATTCATTTAAACAGAACAAAAAAAGAAGATCTAGCGATTCAAAAAAGAGTCCATCACGAAATTGTTCATACTTTTAAAATAAGGGATTATAGTTTATTTTGTAAAAATATAGGACTTCGATTTTGGTTGTTTTACAGGATAAACTTTAAAAAATACTCCGTTTAATTAATAGTCGAAAAATCTCAAAAGAAAATATTGTGATAATAAAACGCAGCAAGACTTTTATTGGTTCTTTAATCTTTTACTAAAAAAAGGCTCTAATTAAATTCCATATCCAAACATCGAACGGCATCCAATTTTACAAAATACAGCATTTGAAGCTCTAATAAATTTGAGTTTGGGTGAAATTTTTCTTCAAATTCTCCATTTTTAGCTCCATTAGCACCTCCTACTTGCACCTGAGACCTAGTTTCGTTGGCAATCATGTCAGATGTAAAAAGGCCACGAACTTCTTTTTTTATTTTAGTTACTGAACTATTAGTTATTTCAGGAACACCGTTTGGATCAGATAAACTAGATCGTATTAAATTTAGTTGTTCAATTCTATGTATCACATGATTCAATCCAGCAACTATAAAGCCTACTCCCTTGTAACCATAGAAGATAAAACTCTTGTGGAGCAAGTTAAATTGATTCAGGAACTTGAACCCGAAGAAAAAAACATGGTATTCAAAATGGTCGATACCTTTTTAACCCAAAAGAAATTTAAAGACTTCTTTGCTAAAAATATTGCATCTTTTTAAAACAAATTATCTCATTATTAAATAAACATATAAAACTTTATAAATTATAATAACAAAAAAAGTTACGCAAATTCAAGTAAATTTGCGCAACTTTCTATTTAAGAACCCATTTCTCAGCAATTACTTTTCAAGTAGTTACATTGATATTCTACAGAACAACTAATCCGAAATACTACCTATTCTCAAGAGATATAACCTCTATATTAACTTCTTGACCGTTCTTTAATTTTTCTTTGGTGAATGCTTCAGAAAAGTTAGCTGAACCATAAATATTGGGGCCATGAAGCATAAACTTATACCCTTTGGTCGGATTAATTTTAATTTTAATCGACCCTGAAGAATCTGTTACATATTCTCCAACTTTATTAAAACTCTTCATTAAATAACCATTCTCCTGTACGCTAACTTCGATAGTGTCAAAAATATTAACTCGGGACTTTCTGGTTTCACTATCAATTGAATTTATTTTTATAGTAATTTGATTTTCTAAATTATTTTTTTTGTTACAACTTAAAATTAAAAAAAACATCATCAGAATATATAATACTATTTTTGTTTTAAGGATGTTTGATTGCATAATCTGTTATATTTATGTGATTAATTAGTACTCCACTCCTATAATACTGTCCCGTTAAATTAACATTATTAACTACAGGCCATTGAAAACTCCCACTTACAGAACTACCCTGAAACGGATTGTCAGCGAATTCTAATCTATAAGCAAAATGTGCGCTATCTGTTGGATTTCTTTGATAATAATTAAATACCGCCCGTCACTGCTCCCTGCCAAAAATCACCTCCTGTCAACTCAGCACCTACACCACCACTTTAGGCACCAAATACTATTGTAGCAACAGCGCTTTTAGCAAATTTACCCACTCCGGCACTCCTGGCTGTTGCACCCAGACTACCGAAAAATCCTGCAGTCGCTCTGCTTAAGAAACCTACTCAACCGGATTGAATCATTTTCATAGCATCTTGTACCACAACATATACTGTTCCCAGCACCAAAAATTAGGCACTTCGAAAATTTGACACAAACACCTTCGTTGGCACCCGTTCTTGCGGCCGTAAAGCAACTTCCTATCGACTCCCGATACTGCTCCCTAAAAAGCTGATTTTAGGATTCCGGATAAAGTCACTTTTTTTAATTTCAATAAAATAGTGACTCCATAAAACATCGTACATACTAAATCGACACCAACTTTATCTCCAATAATCCCTCACCTTTTCTTCAACTTCAAAAACAATTGCCAAACCTCTTTTAGCTCCTCTAATTTCAATAACCAACAAATAAACAAATAGGTTATCGGTCCAAGAATAGCGCCTAAAAATAATTGTAAGACCAAATTCTCTATAAAGTAAATCATACTATATACTAAAATCGACATTCCTATCGTAGCAACAATAAAAGGCAGCGTGTCTTTTATTTGCCTAATTGCTCCATAACCATACAATTTTCCTGGCAAGTAAGCATTGAAGACAAAAAACAAAGCCGATGTAACAACATGCCCGATTACAATAGCTTTTACACCTAAAGGAATGGTAATAATCATAGCTAATACTGTGAAAGGCAGCTTAGACAAATCTACCTTTAGAAACAAATCAGAACGTCCGATTGCATTTAGTAAATTTAAATTTATGGCACTCATAGGAAGAAAAACACGTGAAAAAACGATCCATTGCAAAAGTGGAATTAAAGAAATCCATTTTTCGGTAAGAACTATTACAACAATTGGTTTGGCCAACAACGCGATGAGCGTCATTGGTGGGATAATCACAAAAGCAGACATTCGAATCATTCTGCTGTAAATAGAAACCAATTTCTCTTTATCATGTTGTACTATAGCAAGAATTGGAAATGTGGCCTGTTGCAGAATACTTGTAATTGTACCTGCCGCTATATCAGCAAAACTCTTTGCTCTGGTATAATACCCTAATGAAACCGTTGAGTAAAACTTACCTAAACAAATTGTATATACATTATTTAAAATCTGAGCATACAAACCAGCTGCTAGTAATTTTGAACCATAACCAAATAATGATTTAAATGATTTTCTTGAAAAAGCAATAGAAGGAACCCAATTACTAAAAAACCATAAAGACACAGACGAAGCAAAAGAACCAATCAATATTTGAACAACCAAAGACCAGACTTCATATCCATTTATAGCAGCCAGCACCCCACATACGCCTCCTGAAAGCATTCCGATTACATTACTTTTTGCTATAGATTTGAAATCAACTGCAATTGTTAATTTCGTTCGCTGAACGATTGCAAAAGCATTTATAAGCAGACTTAAACTCAGCATTCTCGCCAGATTTGTTAATTGAGGTTGTTCAAAAAAAGAGGCGATAAATGGTGCTGATAGAAATAACAGCAAATAAAAAAAACTACTTACAGCCAAATTGAAAACAAATAGGGTCGAAAAATCAACCTCTTTCCTGTCTTGACGTTGAATTAGTCCGATGTTCAATCCACTTTCAATAAAAGTTTGTGATAAAGCTATAAAAATGGTTAACATGCCTATTAAACCAAAATCTTCGGGAACCAAAATTCTGGCAAGTATGATACTCGCTATAAACTGTCCGAATTGAACAGCAAATTTATCCACCGCTGACCAAAAAATTCCTTTTGTTGCGGCTAATTTTATAGAAGTATTTTGCATTTAAGACAATTAAAATTTAGTTGTATTTAACTTTTTTCAATCCAATTATGACTTTTATCCTCATTATTACTTGGTTTAAAAAAAGTAAAAATACAGTTTTAAATTATGAAAAGATTTGACGCTCTAAATACTCCAATATATTTTCAGAAGCAGTCTTTCTATTTTTTGGAATTAAAATATTCTGAACAAAATTATCACGTTCTTCTTTCATCCAATCCTTTTCATTCAATACCACTTTTTCAATAAAATCGACTACCTGTTTCTTATTTCTGGACTGATAATGCGCCGCTACTGCTTTCTCCCCAAAAACATTCCAGTATTCCATAACCGATTCCTCTCTGACCATAAAAAGGGAAGGCTTTCCCGTGATCAAATATTCCCCCATAAATGAACCGCAATCGTGAATCAATGCATCTGAAGTTAAAAAAAGAGCTATATAATCACCATTGTCAAATTGGCCATTCTCTAAGCTTGACCATTTATTATAATAGTTGTCTGTTTTTTCTTTGCCCCAATTAACGTCTTGTTCTAATTTAACTCGTAACAGATGGTGTGGTTTAAATGCAATTTGTACTTTATCCTTATACTTTTCAGCCAACTCTAAAAAAAAGTCATGGTATTCTAAAAAATTTGCGACTCTATTCAACTCAGTCATTGAATGATGTGGCGCCCATATAATCTTTTTCAGCGCTAAATTTTTATTTTTCCAAACTGTATGATTTGGATTTTTATTGATTAATAACGGATCGAATCCCGGATAGCCTGTTACAATAGTATTTCTTCCTTTATTTCTTTGTTTTTGTAATGCGATTTCTTTATGAAGTGGGGTTTCGGCAAAAATTTTCCAAACAAGATTATGAAAATTTAAATTATAAACAAACTCAAAATCAACTGTCATAACGGCATAAGGTACATAACAAGTTAAGGTTCTTGAAAACTGTTTGATGTAATACCGATAATCCTGCAATCCTTCGTACGGATTGGTATAAAACACAAGGTCCGGTTCGAAACTTTTTTTTATATCCAAGTACTTTTTTGCTTCATTATCATAGGTTTTAATAACATCATAGCCTTTATTTTTAAAAGCTCTGAATGTTTTATCCATTTCAAACAGCATGTTTTCCACGCCATAATCTACCACAGGGCAAACGAATAGAAAAGGTTCAAATTTTGGATGCTTTAGCATTAAATCAAAAAGAACATCGTATTTCCAAACAGACTCATGGGTCAAAAAGAAGGCAACTTTTACTTTTTCTTTGCCTCTCACAAGCTGAAGTGCTTTTCGGTGCTTTTTAGGTGCTTGTTTGATTTCATACCAATCAAAAGCAGCTCTTAATTTGGTGAAATTATAAATCCTGATTAACGAAATCCATAGTATTTCAGGTACGAATTTTTTAATAAATAATTTTAATTGTGCCATTTTTATCCAATCAAAATTAATATTTATTTAAAACCTCAACAATAAAATCTACTTCCAACTCCGTTAAAACCGGGCTCATTGGCAAACTCAAAACTTCATCATGAATCTTCTCTGTAATTGGAAACGATAACTGATTCCAATTCGGGAATGCTTGCTGTTGATGTGGTGGAATTGGATAATGAATAACCGTCTGAATATTGTTTAGTATTAAATATTCTTGCAAATTTTCTCTATTTCCTGTTCGAATAACAAATAAATGAAACACATGATCATTCGATAAATCCCAAACGGGAAGTATTATTTTGCCATTTTTAATTTCTGTTAAATACCGTTTTGCAATAACACGACGTTTGTCATTGTCAAGATCTAAATTAGGCAGTTTTAAGTTCAAAAAAGCAGCTTGCAATTCGTCTAATCTTGAATTTACACCAATAAATTCATTGTAATATTTTTTTTCAGAACCGTAATTTCGCAGTGAAAACAGCACTTTTGCCAACGCTATATCATTTGTTGTAATGGCTCCACCATCTCCTAAAGCTCCCAAATTTTTCCCCGGATAAAAACTGTAGGCGACTGCTGAGTGTAGATTGTTGTTTTCAGATTGTAGATTGTTGTTTTGAGTATTTTGACTTTCGACTTTTGACTTTAAACTTCTTCCTGCTCCGTGAGACTGTGCTGCATCTTCAATAATTAGCAAATTATTCTCCCTTGCAATGCTGTTAATCTGATCCATTTCCGCTAATTGGCCGTACAAATGAACTGCTAAAATGGCCTTGGTTTTTGAAGTGATTTTTTCCGAAATTAAATCCGGATTTAGCGTATAGGTCTCTAATTTGGGTTCGACTAAAACCGGAACCAAATCGGCTTGTAAAATGGCTAAAACACTAGCAATATAGGTATTGGCGGGAACAATAACTTCGTCTCCTTTTCGGAGTTTCCCTAATTGAATATAGGCTTTAAAAATCAATGTCAAAGCATCCAGACCATTCCCCACTCCAATACAATATTCGGCATTACAATATTTAGCAAAAGCCTTTTCAAATGTCTCAGTTTCTTTCCCTAATACATACCAACCGTTATGAAAAACCGATTTCAGTTTTTCCTGAAAAGCAGCTTCGTACGGCTCGTTTATTTTTTTTAGATCTAAAAAAGAAATCATATCAAAACGTTATTTAGTAAGCTATAATTGGAAGTTTCAACTTCGTAAAAATCGTGAATTATGGTGCTGGCTCCGAAACTTTCCTTCCAATAGGACAATCCTTCATTTAGTTTTTTGCCCTGATTTTCATTTGAAATCCCGAAGTCAAAAAAACGCTTTTTAGCATATCTTTCTTGAATCAAATGTTGATATAAGAAATCTAAACTTCCTAAACGATCGTCTTGTTCCAACTTCGAAATATACTGGCAGTGTGCTACTGTTTCTGTTTCAAAAACAGTTGTTCCGCCTATGATTTTGCCTTCAAAATACACGTTAAACTGACGAATATTATCTGGAAAAAACACCTTTAACCGACTAATTTCTTCTAAGGAATGAACTGGTATTGTCTTGTGTTTTTTATCCAGATTGGGAATCAGAATTTCATTCCAGAACAATTCAAAATCGTTTTCTTCTTTGATATGCAACTGATTTGAAACTGCTTTCTGAAAACCTCTTTTTCTAATTTTTGAAACAGTATTTTTTTGCGACAAATCAATAACAGAAAGGGAGTCCCGACGGATTAATTTACCTTCAGCTACAAAGAAACAATATAAAATTTCTTCGGCGGGTTTTAAATGATAAATTGACGGTAGTATCTTAACAATTAATTTTTGAATTCCACTTTCATTCAAAAAAAACAAAACGGACTGAAAAACAGCAAGCACTGTGCTCAACTTGGTCTGATCCTTATAAACCAAACCTCCGTAAGTAAGGCCCTGATGCGAATACACCAAATCACCTTCTTTATTAGCCGGTAAAACCGCTAGTAACTTTTCATTTTTAAAAACAAGAAGCGAAAAATCTTCAAAACGATCCTGATGATACTGCATGAAATTACGATGAAATAAAAAAGTTGCATTTTTGGCCTTCGCAAGGAAGTCATTCCAAATTGCAAAATCATTTTGATCGTATTTTTTTACCGTATATTTTGTCATCCCTGATTTAACTATTTGTGATCAAATGCTTTCAGATACCATTTGTATTTTACCGCCATCAGCCTCACTATAATGATTACCAAAGAAGTTATCAAATACAAAAGATCATCCTCCAGATTCATTTTTTTTAGTATAAAGAAAACGGCTCCTCCTAAAATACAGATCGTAGCATAAATTTCTCTTCTGAAGATTGTTGGAATCTCCGTACATAAAATATCACGAATAACACCTCCAAAACAAGCTGTCATGGTGCCAAGAGCAATACAAATTATGGGATGTAAACCAATTGAAATTCCTTTTTCTAATCCAATTAAGGTAAAAACGCCCAACCCGATGGTATCAAAAAGAAACAAAGAAGTTCGTAGTCTGTCAAACTTTTTTCTGAAAAGAATGGCCAGAAAAAACCCGAAAGTAATAACGTAAACGTATTGCAGATCTTTCATCCATCCAACCGGGGTTCTGCCTATTAGAACATCACGCAGGGTTCCTCCTCCAACAGCCGTAACAAAAGCAATAATAAAGACCCCAAACGGGTCTAATTTTTTATGCATTGCTGTTAAAGCGCCGGACATAGCAAAGGCCATCGTACCGATCAGGTCTAATAAATGGAACATTTTTTATTTTTAGTTACTAAGATTCAAAGGTGCATAGGTACAAAGATTTGACTAAATTATTTTACTTTATTCCTTGTTTTTACAGCGAACTCGCCATTATTTTTTGGTATAAATCGGGCTTCTTTTCAATAAATACGAAACAGAATCGATCCAACTGTCTTTTATACTGAACAAAGGTTTTCTGGTTTGAGAATATATTTTTGTGTTGTTTTTATACATATCAAAATATACCGTGTAATAGTAATACGTCTGGGTATTGGTACTGGTTGTCCCAATATCGCTTGTTTTTACCTTTTTATTGTTATCGCTAATTTTAGCATTCCCACTATTATAGGCTACTGATGTTGCGCTTTCGGCCGTTGTAAAAGAAATTTTGGCAGCCACGATGTTGTCAACTCCAAGAATTTTTTGAAGGTCTTCAATCGGAGTCTCGTCGATGTTTTTATAATCAATTCCGGCTTTGTGCAACAAACTGTTTGTTGTTCGCAAATCCTGAACTGTCAGCGGGAAAATATTAGAGGACTTATCTAATAATTTGTTATAAAGATCGTTTTGAGCAAATTTAGACATCTCCTCAGAACTTTGCAGATTGTCTGCATTTACATAAGGAACGGGCAATACCGCAATGGTATTGGGCTTCATGTCGGCACTGGCTAGCGTTTGATTTGAGCTGTTGTTAGTATTAGTGCTACTTACCACATTACTGGTTGTAGAAACATCAAAGGTCTGAGAACGACCACTGGCAAAATCAATTCTGGCAATTTGGGAGATATCCAGTGAAATTTGCAACGTCTCACCCGGTAAAGAATATTCTACCGTTTTATCAGACATTTTTGCAATAGTACATTCAATAATCTGGTAGTCACGTTTTATTATTTTATCTAACTTTTTGCTTCCATTTTGAGCAAAACCTGCAATCGTAACCAATAACATAATTATCGCAAAAAACTTTGTAGTTTTCATAATCTTAATCATTTAAATTACCCTACTCTTATGGCTTTTCGGTGACTCCATTCAAAATACAGGTAACAATGTTACCTGCCTGATTAAATTGATAAGCGGTATTTGTCCGCTTATAATTGTTTCTATTTGATTAGTCAAAGTTATCAATTTAGAGGCTCGCAAAAAATGATATATGTCATACCTTTTGAATGCAATTAATTTCACCACATAGAGACATAGTCAACAAAACTTAAAAAAAGACGTTTCACTCCAAATAAATCACATAAGCCTATGCGAAAAAATTATGATTTTCTTAAAACACCTCAAAATAGCTTTTTACCACGAATTGGCGCGAATTTTTAAAGTTTGACTGTTATTATAATTCGTGTTAATTGGTGAAATTCGTGGCAACCCTTATTTTGTTCCCTGCCCCTACATATTCTGCGTGTAAAAATTATAATCTTTTAAAATTACCCTTAGAAAATCACGTTCATTGCCGGATTGATTTTTGATTCCGGTAACACTTTCAATTTTAGTAACCAATTTAGTAATGGTTTCATAGTCATTTTTAAGATCTGCTTTTTGAAATGTTTCCTTTATAATTCGCATATCATTATCAGACAATTTTATCACCAAAGGATAAGTCGGAATATAAGCGTCTCCGATCTCTTCGAGAATGGTATGACTTATATTAATTTTATTCTTTAAAGTAATAACAGCAGTTCCCGCCACCATGTCTCCTAAACGCTGTCCTTTTTTACTCGAAACTACAGCTACCAAAGCAATAACACCGCTAAAAATAGAAATATCTACAAGTCTGAAAAACCATCGCATCAAGTAGTCTCCAAAACCGGCCTGATAGCCATCAATTTTCACCACTTTTATCTTAACCAGCTTTTTTCCGATCGTTTGACCTTCAAAAATGCTTTCTAATGTGAGCGAATAAATGACAACCGGGAAATAAAGCAGCAAAAGGATCGATATTCTGGACCAGTTATCCATACCATCTAATGCCATATCTAAATGGAATGCGTAAAAAAATATCCCGTAAATGACTATGAGATAGGCAAATTTAATAATCAAATCGATAAAATAAGAGCCGATCCGCTCGCCGGCAGATGCTGCTATAAAATTTATTTTAACATTTTGCGTAGTATTTATTGATAATTCTGACATATTTTATATTTTAGCCCATAATGAGAGAGATCGCCTTCATAAAACAAAATAAAGAAAAATGGCTGGAATTTGAGCTAGCTATTTTCGGTAAAGCTAAAAAAAATCCTGATGAGTTAGCCAATTTGTACATTCAAATGATGAATGATTTGTCTTACGCTCAAACGTATTACCCAAAAAGCAAGACTGTCGTTTATCTAAATCATTTGGCTTCACAGATCTATCAAAAAATTTACAAAACCAAACGAGCTGAGAAAAACAGGTTTCTGGAATTTTTCAGAACCGAAGTGCCTTTGCTGGTGTACGAATACAGAAGATATCTCTTGTATTCATTTGTCTTATTTTTTATAACCGTGGGCATTGGTGTTATTTCGGCACGATACGACATTAATTTTGTTCGCTTAATTTTAGGGGACGGTTATGTAAACATGACTTTAGAAAACATTAAAAAAGGAGATCCTATGGCCGTTTATGCCTCTGGAAGTAATTGGGGAAGTTTTATTGGCATCACCATGAACAACCTTTATGTAGGAGCCAGATGTTATATTTACGGTCTTTTTGCAGGAATTGGCACTTTTTATATTGCCATGCAAAACTGCATTATGCTAGGAGCCTTTCAGTACTTTTTTTACGAACAAGGTGTTTTCTGGAAAAGTGTTCGTGGAATCTGGATTCATGGTTCTATGGAAATTTTTGCCATCGTAATCGAAACCGCTGCCGGATTTATTCTCGGAGCTTCGATATTGTTTCCAAAGACATTTTCCCGGGTAAATTCTTTTAAAATAGGTTTCAAAAACAGTTTCAAAATCTTCCTGAGCACCTTTCCTTTTACTATTGGCGCAGGATTCCTTGAAGGTTTTATCACCCGATATTCAATCGATATGCCCAACGTATTAAGCAGTTTTATCATACTCTTAACCTTAGGTATTATCTCTTTTTACTATTTGGTTTATCCTTTTATCGTACACAAAAAAACACAACAACTATCAGCCAAATTGATCTAATCAGTACCGATAATGAATAAAATTTTCTTTGTTTTATCTTTTCTTTTTTTCTTTAGCATCACAAATGCTCAAGATACCTTGGTGACTGTCGATCCGCCAAAAATTACCTCGGTAAAATATACGGAGAAAGATATCATAATCGATTCGGATGCGGTTGAGGCCAAAACTTTTCATACAGATTTCAAGAAAAAATATACTTCCTCAGATTTTGTATACGAATACAAAGCCCCTGAGAAAAATCTCTGGGATCATTTTAAAGAATGGCTGGCCAGTATTTTAAGAAATCTCTTCACTTTCAGCAACCCGCAGGCCGCATTAAATTTTGTGTCTATTTTATTGAAAGTACTCGCCGTACTGATTATTGTTTTTGTAATCTATCTGATCGTAAAAGCAATAATTAATAAAGAAGGTAAATGGATTTTCGGAAAAGATTCTCATAAAAAGACCATCTATTACTCTGAACTGGAGAAAAACATACATCTGTTAGATTTCAAAAAACTTATTCAGGAGAGTATCGAAAAAGGAGAAAGAAGAATCGCAATACGCTACTATTACCTTTGGTTATTAAAAGTTATGGCGCAAAACCATTATATCGAATGGGATATCGAAAAAACCAATTCCGATTATTTATACGAGCTTCAAAGCCCCGTTTATAAAGAAGAGTTCACTTATTTATCTTATTTGTACAACTATATTTGGTATGGCGAATTTGAAATTGATGAAACCACTTTCAAAAAAGCAGAAAACCGTTTTAAGAATTCAATAAAAACCTTTAGCAATGAATAAATCCGTAAAAATTTACATCGCTATTCTGGTTTTTGTTTTTGCTCTTATTGTAATAACCAGTGCCAATAAGCCCAAACCGATCGATTGGAGACCAACCTACTCTGTCAATGATAAAATTCCATACGGATTATATATTTTTGACAAAGAAATTGGTGGCTTACTAAAAAAGCAAAAAATTGAACGCATAGCTACTATAACTCCTTATGAGTTTTTAGATTCAAAATACATTCCCGATACCGTTTCCGGAAAATACAGCATTAAAGGTACTTTTTTCAATATAGCCGAATTTGGCGATATTGACGATCAGTCCATAACCGAGCTTTTTTACTTTGTATCTCATGGAAATAATGCTTTTTTGAGCATGAAAACGTTTCCCCAGTCGATATTAGACAGTTTGAAGATTGAGATAAACACCAACTTTCAAGCTGCGCCTAATGCAAAGGTCTGGATGGCTAACGCAAAAGTAAGTTCCAAAAAATACCTGCTTAAAGATGTTGGTATTGAAAATTATTTCACAAAAATAGATACGGCAACGACTACCATTTTAGGTTATCAGGGGAATCAAAAAGAAAAACATGTCAACTTTATAAAAGTCCCTTATTCGGGTGGCTATTTTTATTTGCACATGCAACCTGTTGCTTTTACCAACTACCATTTATTAAAAAAGGATCATTATCAGTATGCCGAAAATGTACTTTCGTATATGCCAAAAGGAAACATTTACTGGTATACCAAAGGACAAAACAGCGAATCCATTTCTGATTCGCCGTTGCGATACATTTTAAGTCAGCCCGCATTAAAATGGGCGTGGTACCTGTTGCTAATTGGAATCCTGATTTTTATTCTTTTTAATGCCAAACGAAAACAAAGAATCGTTCCAATCCTAAAACCGCTCCCTAACTTAACCGTTGATTTTACCAAAACTATCGGAAACTTATACTACCAGGAAGGCGATCATGATAACATTATCGATAAAAAAATCATTTATTTCCTCGAAAGAATACGAAATGAGTACCTAATCGACACCACAAAACTCGACGATACTTTTATCCAGAAACTGCATCACAAATCAGGAAAAGAGGAAAAAGACATCCGCGAACTTGTATTTTTGATCAACGAATACCGACGAAGTTATCACGGAAGTCTCGAAGAAGATTTAATTCGAATTAATAATGCCATCGAGAAGATTTTAAATTAATACTTTTAACAGAAATTCATTCAAAAGAAAACATACCACAACATGGACGATATAAATACAACAAAAACAGAAATTACAAACGAAAATGTAAATTTTGAAACCCGACTAAACCTAACGCCACTTTTAGACCACGTTAGCAGTATCAAAAAAGAGTTGGAAACAGTAATTGTAGGTCAGCATAAAATGATTGATCAGCTTTTGGTTGCTATACTATCAAACGGACATGTTTTGTTGGAAGGAGTTCCCGGAGTTGCTAAAACCATTACGGCAAAATTACTCTCAAAAACGTTAAACATTGGTTTCAGCCGAATCCAGTTTACACCAGATTTAATGCCTTCCGATATTTTAGGAACTTCGATTTTTAATCTGAAGAACTCTGAATTCGAATTTAAAAAAGGACCAATCTTCTCTAATTTAATTCTAATCGATGAGATTAACCGTGCTCCTGCCAAAACACAGGCTGCCCTTTTTGAAGTTATGGAGGAACGTCAGATTACCATTGATGGGTCTGCCTACAAATTAGAAACTCCCTTTTTGGTAATTGCCACACAAAACCCTATTGAGCAAGAAGGAACGTATCGTTTACCTGAAGCACAATTAGACCGTTTTTTATTCAAAATCACCATCGATTATCCAAAATTGGATGAAGAAATTCAAATCATTCAAAGAGAACATTTGCTACAAGATCACGGCAAACTGGAAGCGATAAAAACGATACTTTCTGCAGTAGAGATCAAAGCCTACCAAGCATTAATCAAACAAATCAGAGTAGAACAAAATCTATTGGAATACATTGCCAGAATCGTAGTAAACACGCGTGAAAATGCCTTCTTATACCTTGGAGCCTCTCCTCGTGCCTCAATCGCAATTCTGAATGCAGCCAAAGGTTATGCAGCCATTCGTGGTCGCGATTTTGTAACACCAGAAGATATTAAAGACGCAACTGTTCCAGTGCTGCAACACCGTGTTATCGTCTCACCGGAGCGCGAAATGGAAGGAATCACAAGCTCTGAAATCATCAAACAAATCATAGAAACCGTTGAAATTCCAAGATAAATGTTGCTTGTAAAATGTAAAAAGTAACACGAAACATCCTCAACGTGAAACCTGAAACAAAAAAAACCTGAAACAAAAAAACTTGAAACAAAAAAACCTGAAACCATTAAAAACGTGAAATTCATAAAAAGTCTATACATCAACAACTTCTTCTTCTATGTGCTTCTGGGTATTGTCGGACTGTTTTTTTGTGCTTTTATTTTTCCTACTTTATATAACGGTGTTTGGTTTATAGTTTTAGTTCTCACTACTTTTTTAGCATTAGACATTTTACTCCTGTATTTAGCCAAAACCGGTATTGAAGCATCGAGAAATACGCCCGAAAAACTTTCAAATGGCGATTTAAACCCAATACAAATTACAATCAAAAATCAATATACTTTTCCGATTTCGGCGAAGGTCATTGATGAAATTCCGTTTCAATTTCAAGTCCGTGATTTCAAAATTATAAAAAGCATAAAAGCCTCCGCTCAGGAAGAAATCGGATACGATTTGCGTCCGACGGAACGTGGCGAATACTATTTTGGAAATCTTAATATCTATGTTTCTTCCCCATTAAAATTAATCTCCCGAAGATTTACTTTTGATAAAGACCAAATGGTTCCAACCTATCCGTCTTATATTCAATTAAGAAAATACGATCTCTTTGCTATTTCGAACAACCTGTTTCAATACGGAATTAAAAAAATTCGCCGTATCGGACATACCATGGAATTTGAACAAATCAAAGAATACGTTCAGGGAGATGATCTGCGAACTATAAACTGGAAAGCCACAGCAAAGAAAAATGCCTTGATGGTAAATCAATTTCAGGACGAAAAATCACAATCAGTATATCTGGCAATTGACAAAGGACGTGTCATGCAAATGCCTTTTAACGGCTTAAGTTTATTGGACTATGCTATAAATTCGACTTTGGTTTTATCGAATGTAATTCTAAAGAAACAAGACAAAGCAGGAATTTTCGCCTTCTCTAAAAAAGTAGAAAACAGAGTTTTTGCCGAAAAAAGAGGCTCGCAAATGCAAAAGATCCTCGAGACTTTGTACAACATCAAAACCGATTTTTTTGAGAGTGATTACAGTCGTTTGTATGTTGACATCAAGAAAAACATCAACCAAAGAAGTTTGATCATTCTGTACACCAATTTTGAAACAATGGACGGTCTAAACAGGCAATTACCCTATTTAAAAGGAATTGCAAAAAGCCATTTATTAGTGGTAATTTTCTTCAGCAATACTGAACTGAATGAAATTATCCATAAAAAAACGGGTACGATTCAGGAAATATACGATAAGGTTATTGCTGAAAAATTCATGTTCGAAAAACGACTAATCGCCAACGAACTTAAAAAATACGGAATTCATTCGATACTTACACAACCCGAAAATCTGACTTTGGATGCTATTAATAAGTATCTGGAAATTAAGTCGAGAGGGATTTTGTAATTAGGTGAAATGTTTTTTGTGAAATCTAAAATGGTTACCGAATTTAAAATATAAAACTATGAAAAAAGTAATTTTGATTGTATTCTTTTTCACAAGCATTTTCTCAAATGCACAGGAAAAAGAAACAATAACAGTTCCAAAAGGAATTGTTTACAATTACTGCAGTCCTAAAGTTCTCGAAAATGCAAAAAAATTAATCACTAGTAATTTATCCAATAGCAACGATTATAAACTTCTACAAGAAAATATGATTGTTGGCCCAGAACTATGGAAAAGATACAAGGACAATAAAAACATTCAAAAACTACAGACAGGAAAAGTTCAATTTCATGTTAATAATTCAGTATTAGATGGACAAATGACTCATGACATCAATGACACCAAAATAATATGGGATGAATTCAAAAATGAAGTATCGCAAGGATATAAAATTCGAAAAGCAAATGAAGACGAATTAAAGTATTATTGGTCAGTTATATCATTTGACATTGACGAACCTTTATTAATCATAGAAACAAAAGAGCACAATTACATTTTAAATATCTTAAAAAAGAAACTAAAACTATTGTGGCTGGATGAAGCTCCTAAAAAAGATCAAAAACCAATTACTCAAGGAATGAAAGAAACCAAAATTGAAAAAGTTTTGTTGCTCAGTTCCGATGATGAAATAACCCAAAATAGTTCTGTTGAAGACATTACATTAATCATAGAAAAAACGCAAAAAATATTTAATGAATTGTTTCAAAATTCCGAAAAATCAGGAAAAATTATGATTCAGTTTGAATTAAAAAAAGATACGAATGAAATACAATTCGCCGTTAAAGATGATCTGGATTTAGATATAATGAAAGAATTTGAAAAAAGAATTAATAGCGAGCAATATCCAAATTCAAAAAAAGACCCTGTTAAACTTCAGTTACTTTGTAAAGTAAACTCGTTTGATGAAACGGAATAAATTGTTTTTGGGTTCATTAAAAATAAACTTTTATAATCTTGAATTTTTATAAATCAATAAATATGAAAAAATTACTTTTAATTCCATTCATTTTAATCAGCTTTTTGTCGAGCGCACAAAAAACAGAAAATATTATTATCATCACCACAGACGGTTTTAGGTGGCAGGAAGTCTTTAAAGGGATGGATACCGCAATTGCCAACGACAAAAAATTCAATCAGGGAGACAGTACCTACATCTACAAGAAATATTACAGTGCTGACAGCAATGAAAGCCGCAAAAAAATAATGCCCTTTTTCTGGTCCGAAATTGCTTCGAAAGGACAAATTTATGGCAATCGCGATTTCGGAAATAACGTTGACGTTTCCAATCCATACTGGTTTAGTTATCCCGGATACAGTGAGATTATGACTGGAAATGTAGATTTGCAGATCAATGCTAACTCTTACAAAGCCAATCCAAATGTAAATATTCTGGAGTTTTTAAATCAGCAGCCAAAGGAAAAAGGAAAAACGGTTGCTTTTGGTGCCTGGGATGCTTTTGACAGAATTCTAAACGAAAAAAGAAGCAACTTCCCTGTAATTTCGGCTTTTGATAAAGTAGGCGGAAAGAAGCCAACAGCAAATCATAAATTATTAAACGAAATGCGTGATAACTCGTTTAAGCCTTTTCATGAAGACGAATGCCTTGATGTTTTCACCCATTATGAAGCCTTAAACGAACTCAAAACCAACAAACCAAAAGTACTCTATATTGCTTACGGAGAAACCGATGAATGGGCTCATGCAGGTCATTACAAATCGTATCTGGATGCCGCAAACCAAGTTGATAAATGGATCAAAGAAATCTGGAATTTTGTACAAAACGATCCGCAATACAAAAACAAAACGACACTGCTTATTACGGTAGATCACGGTCGCGGGGACAAAACAAAAACACAATGGACCGATCACGGTAAAGATATTGAAGGAGCCTCACAAATCTGGTTTGCCGCAATGGGGCCTGAAATAGCGCCAAAAGGAGAAATCAAAACAGCAACGCAATTGTATCAAAAACAATTCGCACAAACCATTGCCAAAATCATGGGATATACTTTTACAGCACCCCATCCTGTAGAAAAAGAAATAACAGAATTGTTTAAAAATTAAGCAATCCGTAAGATATTTTTTTGCCACGAATTTCACGAATTCACACGAATTATAATAGTAGTCAAACTTTAAAAATTCGCGCCAATTCGTGAAATTCGTGGCAATCTTTTAAACCTTTTTCTAAACTCTGCAGCTTTACCTCTCTGAGCCTTTGCAGCTTTAAAAAAAAACTCAGAACCTTAGCAACTCAGTACCTCAGCACCTCAAAAAAAAACTCTGTCACTTTGCAACTCAACCCCTATACAACTTTAAAAAAAATCTCAGTACCTTAGCCCCTCAAAAACTTAGTTCCTTTAAAAAAAATGAAACAAATTACCTCAATACAAAATCCGTTTATCAAATCGCTTGTTTTACTTCAGGAAAAAGCAAAAGCCCGCAAACAAACCGGAACATTTTTGATTGAAGGCCTACGTGAAATTTCTATCGCCATAAAAGGAGGGTATGAAATTGAAACCGTTTTATTTTTACCCGAATTAGTAACGGAGAGTCAAATCAATAAAATTGTTACTTCACCGGTTCAACTTATTGAAATCAACAAAGAAGTCTATCAAAAATTGGCTTATCGCGATACTACAGAAGGCATTTTGGCAGTAGCCAAAACCAAATCAATGCAATTATCGGATTTAAAATTATCCGATAACCCCTTAATTTTAGTCGCCGAAGCTCCGGAAAAACCCGGAAATATAGGAGCTCTTTTACGTACCGCAGATGCTGCTAATTTGGATGCCGTTTTAATTGCCAATCCAAAAAGCGATTTATACAACCCTAATATTGTGCGTTCCAGTGTAGGTTGTTTGTTTACCAATCAAATTGCCACAGGAACTACCGCAGAAATTATCGCTTATTTGAAAGAAAAAAAGATTGATTTTTACTGCGCAACGTTGCAAAATTCGACCTCTTACCACACACAAAATTTCACAACTCCAACCGCTTTGGTTGTCGGAACAGAAGCCACAGGTCTGACACAGGACTGGCGTGATGCAGCTACACAAAATATCATTATACCAATGCAAGGCGAAATCGACAGTATGAACGTGTCTGTTGCGGCAGCCATTTTAATTTTCGAAGCCAAACGCCAAAGAGGATTTAACTAACACCAAATTTTAAATAATTATGAATTACAAAGTATCACTTTTAGCTTTATTATTTAGTTTTTCAGTTTCAGCACAAATCACCAATCAGGAGGTCGATGAATTGGTCAATCGAACGATAAAAGCCTTTGATGTCCCCGGAATTTCAGTTGCAATTGTAAAAGATGGAAAAGTAGTTCTGGCAAAAGGATATGGCGTAAAATCCGTTATAACCCAACAAAAAGTAGATGCCAACACCTTGTTTGGAATCGCTTCAAACAGTAAAGCCTTTACAAGTGCCGCACTGGCTATGTTGGTAGATGAAGGCAAAATAAAATGGGATGACAAAGTCGTAAAATACCTGCCGGATTTTAAAATGTCAATCGATTATGTAACGGAAGAATTTACAATCCGTGATTTACTAACCCACCGCAGCGGACTTGGACTTGGTGCCGGAGATTTAATGATCTGGCCTGATGGAAGTGATTTTACCGCTAAGGATATCATTCATAATTTACGCTATTTAAAACCGGTTTCCAGTTTTAGAACAAAATACGATTATGACAATTTAATGTACATCATTGCAGGTGAAATTGTGCATGTTGTAAGCGGTCAAAGCTGGGCAGAGTTTGTCGAAACCCGCATTATGAAACCGTTGGAAATGAACGAAAGTGTCGCTTCGATAAAACGCCTTAAAGATACTTCAAACGTAATTACGCCTCACGTTCCTGTTGATGGAAAGTTAAAAACAATCAAAAGATACGAAAACCAACTTTTCGACGGAGCAGCCGGAATTTATTCAAGTGTAAACGATTTGAGCAAATGGGCAATTTTACAAATCAACAACGGAAAATATGGTGATAAACAACTGTTTTCAGAAAAAGAGCACGACGAAATGTGGCAATTACAAACCATTATCCCTGCCAAAACAAGACCTCCTTACAATACTCATTTCTCAGGATACGGCTTAGGTTGGTTTTTGAATGATGTAAAAGGCTATAAACAAGTTTCTCACACCGGTGGTTTAGAAGGAAACGTAACACAAACCACTTTAATTCCGGAACTGGGTTTAGGAATTATTGTTTTAACCAATCAACAATCAGGAGCAGCGTTTAGCGCCATTACCAATACGATCAAAGACAGTTATTTAGGCATCAAACCCGAAGATTATGTAACGCTTTACAGCAACAGAGTAAAAGCCAACGAAGCATCTGCCGATAAAGTTACCGATGAAGTTTGGGCCACGGTTGCAAAAAACAAAAAAGACAAACTTAAAACAGATTTTAGTAAAATTACAGGAAGCTACCAGGACAATTGGTTTGGAAAAATCACTATTACAGAAAAAAAAGGAAAAGTATACTTTGCTTCTCAACGTTCCCCACAACTGGCAGGCGAAATCTTTTTCTATAAAGACGGCAACTATGTCGTAAAATGGAACAATGCATTTTTCCATGCCGACGCTCATCTCTTATTTAAATACGATGAAAGCGGAAAAGTAGCGAATCTAAAAATGCTCCCTATTTCTGAATTAACGGATTTCAGTTACGACTTCCAGGATTTAGATTTTACTAAGGAATAGTTTTCAGTCGCAGTTTTCAGTCTCAGTCTCAGTTCTGCGTTTTCAATTTAACTTTGAAAACGCAGAACTGAGATTTTTTTTTTTAATTCTTATCCCACGTTCTAAACCGGACTGAAAACTGAGACCGAGACCGAGACTGTCAGGCTGAGCGAAGTCGAAGCCCCCTATTAACCTCACAAGCCTTCGACTCCGCTCAGGGTGACAATCGTTTTCAAAAAAAAGCATTTCACACCTCTAAATTTCTGCATTATTCCCTTCAAAAAACTAAAATCTAAAATCTGAAATCAACACGCTATTCCCTTGCGTATGTTCTAACTTATTCTTATTTTTAGTACTTGAACTATGCCGTTATGATAGAAATAGATATTGAAAAAGAAAACAAAGCAATTGCCCAAGAATATAAAGAATTACTTCGGATTAGCTACCAGACTTTATCACCTACCGACAAAAAACTGATCCGAAAAGCTTTTGATGTAGCAGTTGATGCACATAAAGAGCAGCGACGCAAATCCGGTGAAGCCTATATCTTTCATCCTATTGCTGTTGCAAAAATTGTGGCCTCCGAAATTGGTTTGGGAGCGACCTCTATTGCTGCCGCTTTATTGCACGATGTTGTAGAAGATACCCCAATAACGGTGGAAGATATTGAGCGTCTATTTAATCCAAAAGTAGCGCAATTGGTTGAAGGACTAACCAAGATTTCGATGGTTCAAAGAGATTTGAATGCCTCAATGCAGGCAGAAAATTTCAGAAAAATGATTCTGACGCTTAACGATGACGTTCGCGTGATCTTGATCAAACTGGCAGATCGTTTGCACAACATGCAGACTATGGATTCCATGGCCGAATACAAACAAACCAAAATTGCCTCAGAAACCCTGTATATTTATGCGCCACTTGCCCACCGTTTAGGATTATACAACATCAAAACAAAACTGGAAGATTTAGGTTTAAAATATACCGAGCCGGCAGTTTACGAAGATATTGTCAGCAAAATAAGAGAAACCAAAGAAGAACAGGATGCTTACATCAAAGACATTTCTGATGTTTTGAAAAAATCTTTAGACGCCGAAAATGTGGATTACATTATTAAAGGCCGTCCAAAATCGATCTATTCGATCCGTCGAAAAATGCGTGCTCAAAATGTAAGTTTTGATGAAGTATACGACAAATTTGCCCTTAGAATAGTCTACAAATCAGATCCACACGATGAGAAATTTATCGCCTGGAAAATTTATTCTATCGTAACCGATCATTACAGACCCAGCCCAAGTCGTTTACGCGACTGGATTTCCTCTCCCAAATCAACAGGTTACGAAGCTCTGCACATTACCGTTATGGGACCAAAAGGCCGTTGGGTTGAAGTACAGGTTCGAAGTGAACGTATGGATGAAATTGCAGAAAAAGGATACGCAGCCCATTACAAATATAAAAATGGAGCCACAGAAGAAAGCGGATTAGATGTTTGGTTGAATTTGCTTCGCGAAGCTTTAGAAAATCAGGAGACAAATGCGGTTGATTTTGTGGAAGATTTCAAAATGAATTTATACTCAAAAGAAATCTTCATTTTTACTCCAAAAGGAGAAATAAAATCATTACCAAAAGGCGCCACTTCGCTTGATTTTGCTTTTAGTATTCACTCCGAAATTGGAATCAAAACCAGAGGAACACGTGTAAACGGACGTCTTGTTCCTTTAAATCACGAGTTAAAAAGTGGTGATCAGGTTGAAGTTATTACATCTGCAAATCAGAAACCAACGATAAACTGGCTGGAATATGTAACCACTTCCAGAGCAAAAACCAAGATTAAAAATGTTCTGAACGAGAACACTAAGAAAATCGGTGAAGAAGGAAAAGAATTACTTACCCGAAAACTGAAACATTTAAAAATAACCATCAACGAGCAGGTTATTAATGAATTAGTTAACTTTTTCAAACTAAAAACAAGTTTAGATTTATTTTACAGAGTTGGAATTGGCGCTATTGAGAATCAGCAATTGAAAGATTATGCTGCTCAAAAAAGCAACACCTTTATCAATTTCTTTAAAAATAAAATCAAAAGAAATAAAGATACCGCTGCCGACGACATTCATAAACCTGTTATAAGCAGCAATTATGATATGTTGGTTTTTGGAACCGAACATGACAAACTCGATTATAAACTTTCGCAATGTTGTAACCCGATTCCGGGGGATGATGTTTTTGGATTTGTAACCATAAACGAAGGAATTAAAGTCCACAAAAAGGACTGTCCAAATGCGATCGGAATGCAGTCAAATTACGCCTACCGTATCATGAGTGCCAAATGGATCGATTCGTCTCAGGAAGAATTCAAAGCCATTATCAACATTACCGGAATGGACGTTTTAGGACTTACAAACCAACTGACAAGAGTAATTTCGAACAATATGAGTGTCAATATTCAGAGTATTTCTTTGAGTACCGATGCCGGAATTTTCCACGGTCAGATTGCGGTGATTGTTCAAAACAACACCATTTTGAAGAAAATGATTAATGCCATTAAAAAAATTGACGGAGTCGACAAAGTAACTCGCGAATACCGAACCTAAACCGATACTCCTACTCTATTTATACTAAAATTATACTGATGAAAAATAATTCCTTAGAAATTCCGAAATTAAATTTTGACGCAAATGGAAGTCTCGTAATTGTCGCTTCTGAAACTTCCTCAAAACATGATTTTGACTTTTTTCAGGGAAAATCTATTATTCAAAACAGAAAATTAAAAAAAAGATTTGCCAATTGCACCGAATGGATTGAATTTCCCTCCACACAGGAAATGTACAAGATTCTAAACGGAATTGGTAATATTGATAATTTTCTCGCCACGTTTAATGGCGAACCTTTTGAAGGAATGACAGTTCGTTTGTTTAATCCCGCCACAAAATTGTGGAGTATTTATTGGTCCGATTCAACAACGGGGGTTTTAGACCAACCTGTAATCGGTTCCTTTGAAGACAATGTAGGTCACTTTTTTTCAGAAGATACTTTTGAAGGCCGAAACGTAATTCAGGTATTCCGTTGGGATGCCCGCGATAAAAAAAAGCCAATCTGGAGCCAGGCCATGAGTGACGATAAAGGCAAAACATGGGAATGGAACTGGTTTATGTTTATGACAAAAACCAACTAAAAATTTTGTTAGTATTATCTCAAATAAAAATAAATATGTTAATAAAGCGAACTTAAACCGGTAAAAAAAAGTAACGCAAAACCCTTAAACAAGAGCTTTTGCCACACATAAACTCCGATTTGAAAGTTAAACTTTAAACCTGAAACTTTTATTCATTAAAATAAAAAATTATCTTTGCCAGATTATGACACTAATTTCAACTGACAATTCTAAAAATCAAGAAATTGTAAAAAATGTTTTTACGATGTATCTTGAGCAAAAAGGGCATCGCAAAACTCCTGAGCGTTATGCTATACTTCAGGAAATTTACGATAGCGAAGAGCACTTTGATATAGAAAATCTTTATATCAAAATGAAGAACAAAAACTATCGTGTGAGTAGAGCAACTTTATACAACACGATCGAGTTATTGTTGGACTGCGCTTTGGTTAGAAAACATCAATTTGGACAAAATCAGGCTTACTATGAGAAGTCTTATTTTGATAAGCAACACGATCACATTATCATGACTGATTCCGGTGAAGTGATCGAATTTTGTGATCCAAGAATTCAAACCATCAAAAAAACAATCGAAGAAATCTTTGACATCGAGATCACCAATCACTCTTTGTATTTCTACGGGAATAAAAAACAAAAACAATAGTCCGAAAGGAATTATTTTAAAAATAAAAGAAGAAAATTAACTACATTAATCAGTAGGGCAATTTAAATTGTCTCAACGCAAATTAAAACAGAATGACCGTAGACTTATTACTAGGATTACAATGGGGAGATGAAGGTAAAGGAAAAATTGTTGACGTTCTTACCTCTAATTATGATATTATTGCACGTTTTCAAGGAGGACCAAATGCAGGACATACATTAGAATTTGACGGAATCAAACATGTATTAAGAACCATTCCTTCCGGGATTTTTCATAAAAAATCAGTAAACATCATTGGAAATGGTGTTGTAATAGATCCGGTAGTTTTTCAAAAAGAAATCGAAGGTTTAGCAAAATTTAATCTTGATATTAAATCTAAATTGATCATTTCAAGAAAAGCACATTTAATTTTACCAACACACCGTTTGTTAGATGCCGCTTCAGAAGCATCAAAAGGAAAAGCAAAAATCGGTTCTACACTTAAAGGAATTGGCCCAACTTATATGGACAAAACCGGTAGAAACGGATTGCGTGTTGGAGATATCGAATTAGAAGATTTCAAAGAAAGATACAGAGCATTAGCAGACAAACATGAAGCAATGATTGCTTTTTATGATGTTGCGATCCAATATAACTTAGACGAACTTGAAAAAGAGTTTTTCGAAGCTATTGAAGAATTAAAAAAATTAGACTTTATTGACAGTGAAGAATACATGTACCAAGCTCAAAAAGCAGGTAAATCTATTCTATGCGAAGGAGCTCAAGGTTCTTTGTTAGATGTTGATTTCGGAACTTATCCTTTCGTAACATCTTCAAACACTACTGCAGCCGGAGCTTGTACTGGTTTAGGAATTGCTCCTAACAAAATCAAAGAAGTATACGGAATCTTCAAAGCTTACGTTACACGTGTAGGTAGCGGTCCATTCCCAACAGAACTTTTTGACGAAGTTGGTGCCACTATGGCAAGAGTTGGTAACGAATTTGGTTCTGTAACAGGAAGACAAAGACGTTGTGGATGGTTAGACTTAGTAGCTTTAAAATATGCTGTTCAGGTAAATGGTGTAACTCAATTAATGATGATGAAAGGCGATGTTCTTTCAGGATTTGAGACCTTAAAAGTGTGTACGGAGTACAACTACAAAGGAGAAAATATTTCTCACTTTCCTTACAACATCGAGCCGGAAAATGTAACTCCGGTTTACAAAGAATTCAAAGGATGGCAAGCTGACTTAACTGGAATGACAACTTACGATCAATTGCCAATTGAGCTAAAAGAATATATCGAATTTATTGAAGCAGAAGTTGGAGTGCCAATCAAAATTGTATCGGTTGGACCAGACAGAAAGCAAACAATAACGAAATAATTAATACTAAACGCTCTGATCATCAGAGCGTTTTTTTTATGCAAAACATTTTCTCCTATGACAAATCCTAAAATTAAAATAACCGAAACTAAATTATTATCAGACAATTGGTATACTTTAAACAAAGTAACTTTTGATTATCAATTAGGAAATAACGAAACAGAATCCCACATCCGTGAAGTCTACGATCGCGGGAACGGAGCTGCCATTTTACTTTATAACAGAACAAAGAAAACGGTAGTGCTAACGAGACAATTCCGCATGCCAACTTTCCTTAACGGAAATAAGACCGGAATGATGATCGAAGTTTGCGCCGGACTTTTGGATCAGGAAAATGCAGAAGCAGCCATCCTTCGCGAAACCGAAGAAGAAACCGGATACCGATTAAGCAAAGTAGAAAAAGTGATAGAAACCTACATGTCACCGGGTTCAGTTACGGAAATATTATACCTTTTTATCGGTGAATATGACGAAACCATGAAAGCAAACGAAGGTGGCGGATTGGATCACGAACAGGAAAATATCGAAGTTTTGGAATATACTTTTGATGAAGCTTACAAAATGATAGAATCCGGTGAAATTTTGGATGCCAAAACGATTCTTTTGCTACAACATGCTAAGATAAAAGGGTTGATTTAGTATTTAAACCTATTTATTTAACACATAGAGACATAAATCTAGAGCTAACATTTTATATATTATGGTTTTCCTGCAAGGTCAGAAAAAGACCTTGCAGGAGACAACACACACATTAAATACTATTTTTATGAATCAAAAAACCGAAATCAATATTTGGCAAGAATTTACCAAAGAAACCGGAGGTGCTTTTAAAAAAGGACATTCTTCTATTTCTGATTCAACAACAATTGAATATAAAAACTGGACAATAACATTCGATAATTTTACGATTTGGTCCGGCAAATACAGCTCAGAAATGACAAGAGTCGTAACTCCAATTACTTTTGCCTCTCCATTTAGGTTTGAAATTTACAGAGAGGGATTTCTTCGTAAAATTGAAAATTTTCTTGGAGCACAAGATATAAAAATTGGACATCCTCAATTCGATAAAGCTTTTACCATTAAAAGTGATAATGAGTTCAAAGTAAAAACGCTGTTACGAAATAAAGAAATTCGAAATAAAATCGAATCTCAAAAAGATGTCAATATTCTAATCTCAGATCAAAAGGGAATCTGGGAAGAAAAATTAACCGAAGGCAACTATGAACTATCATATTATACAGACGGCAAAATTAATGATTTAGAAATCCTAAAATCCCTAGTTACTCTTTTCAAAATAATATTGGATGAATTATATCAAATGAATTCAATTCACTAAAAATGCAAATCAAATAAACTATTTCAGGAATTGTGTAATTAATTCCGGCATTAAAAACAGAACTTTAGTACTCTAAAATATTCTGTATGAAAAAGTTACACAACACCCCATTCGTTCTGATTTTAATCCTCTTGATTTTATTTTCTTGTAAAAACGAACGCACTACCAAAACTACAATTAAAGAGAAGAAAACGATAACATATAAAAAGCCTGAATCTTCAGTTTCCTACCACTTTGAAAACACCAAAGAATGGCTAAAAACAAACAAGGCCGACAGCAGTAAGTTAAGTATTGCTTGCGCCGTAAACCGAACTGACAAGGCCAACCTTACCAAAATGGACTCTATTATTGTCCCAACTGATTTTAGCGGTGACTTGGTTTATTACCTCCCTTTTCCATTGCATGTTGCTTCTTTAGAAAACGTCTCAAAAGTCCTGATTTTCTCTTATCCGACTCAAACATTTGCCGCTTATGAAAACGGCGAATTGGTTTATACCGGTCCAACCAATATGGGAAGAAAAAAAGACCCAACACCAACCGGTTTATTTTTCACCAATTGGAAAGCAGAAAAAACAACCAGTACTTTTAATGATGAATGGGACTTAAAATGGAATTTTAATATCGAAAATAAACTGGGCGTTGGTTTTCATCAATACGAATTACCGGGTTATCCTGCGTCTCATTCTTGCTTAAGACTTCTTGAAAAGGATGCTAAATACCTATACAAATGGGCAGACGAATGGATTTTGAAAGACAGCGAAAATGTAAAAGTAAAAGGAACTCCGGTTATTGTTTTTGGCAATTATCCGTTTGACGGACCAAAACCCTGGTTCGAATTGGTCAATGATCCGAAAGCATTGACAATTTCGGAGTCAGATATAGACAAACAAGTTGAACCTTTCCTAAAAAGTATTTTAGACAATCAAAAAGTTCGAGAAACTGCTCAATAATTTTTTTTCTAGGAGAATTGTATTTTTTTAAAGTTTGAACATTGATTTCTAACAAAGTCGCAGCGTCGCAAAGTTTTTTATTACTTTTCATAAAACCCTGTTATTTCATGATCATCCTCAAAAGGTAATCATAAATTTGTCATTTCGAAGCATGAGAAATCACACACGCAGCTCACGCCCAGTTTGTCATTCTGAGGAACGAAGAATCTTCGTTCGCTGAATCAATTGTCTTGAGCTTTACTTTGCGGAGTTTCTTGTGAAGATTCTTCGTTCCTCAGAATGACAAAGTTATGGAAAAGGTTTGCGGAGTTTCTTGTGTGATTTCTCATGCTTCGAAATGACAAAAAAAAAAGGCTGTTTCACGAATCGCGAAACAGCCTTTATATCTCTATAAAAAAACTCTAATTATCTAGAATAATTTGGAGCTTCTTTAGTAATAGTAACATTATGCGGGTGACTTTCTGTGATTCCGCTAGAAGTGATTCTAACAAAACGTCCAGTCTCTTGCAAAGTTGGAATATCTTTTGATCCACAGTATCCCATTCCGGCGCGAAGACCACCAATGAACTGAAGCATACTTTCGTTTAATTCTCCTTTGTAAGGAACACGACCAACAATTCCTTCCGGAACTAATTTTTTAACGTCGTCTTCAACATCCTGGAAATAACGATCTTTAGATCCACCTTGCATGGCTTCAACAGAACCCATTCCACGGTAAGATTTGAATTTTCTTCCTTCGAAAATGATTGTTTCTCCCGGAGATTCTTTTGTTCCTGCTAATAATGAACCTAACATTACACAGTCAGCTCCGGCAGCGATAGCTTTAGGAATATCTCCTGTATAACGAATTCCACCATCTGCAATTACCGGAACTCCTGTTCCTTTTATAGCTGCTGCTACTTCAAGAACCGCAGAGAACTGAGGAAAACCAACACCGGCAACGATACGAGTTGTACAGATAGAACCAGGTCCGATTCCAACTTTTACACCATCTGCACCATTTTCTACTAAATATTTAGCCGCTTCGGGAGTTGCGATGTTACCTACAATTACATCAATATTTGGGAATTTTGTTTTTACTTCTTTCAATACATTCACAACACCTTCTGTATGTCCGTGAGCGGTATCGATGATAATAGCGTCTACTCCTGCAGCAACTAAAGCTTCTGCTCTTTGAACAGCATCTCCTGTAACTCCAATTGCAGCAGCTACTCTTAAACGTCCAAAAACGTCTTTGTTTGCGATTGGTTTTTGAGTTAGTTTGGTAATATCTCTAAAAGTTATCAAACCAACTAATTCGTATTTATCATTTACAACCGGTAATTTTTCGATTTTGTGGCCTTGTAAAACTACTTCTGCCTGCTCTAATGAAGTTCCTTCTGCAACGGTAACCAAGTTTGTGCTTGTCATTACCTCAACAATAGGCTTGGCACCATTTTTCTCAAAACGCAAATCACGGTTTGTAACGATCCCTTTTAAAATTTTATTCTCATCAACAATTGGGATTCCACCAATTCCGAATTCTTTCATTGCATTTTTTGCATCTGCAATTGTTGAAGTCAACGGTAAAGTTACCGGATCGATAATCATACCTGCCTCAGCACGTTTTACTTTTCTAACCTTTGCAGCTTGCTGCTCAATCGTCATATTTTTATGCAAAACACCAATTCCGCCTTCCTGCGCCATAGCGATTGCCATTGCACTTTCGGTAACGGTATCCATAGCAGCTGATACTATTGGAACGTTTAATGTAATGTTTCTTGAAAATTTTGATTTGATGCTCACTTCGCGTGGAAGCACATTCGAGTAGTTAGGTACTAATAATACATCGTCATAAGTTAAACCTTCGCCGATAATCTTGGAGTTGTGTGCTATCATGTTGCAATTTCTAGTTGAATTGCGTGCAAATGTAGTGAATAAATTGGAAACTTGTTCACTAACTTATTCATAAAATTTAATTTACAAGAAAGAACTTACAAATAAAAAGCGCTTGATTCTGCATTATAACACCGCTAATGCTAGCGTACAGAATGGCACAAAGACGAGATAAATAACTTATTTTTTTGAACCATATAAGTAATGTAAGCTCATTTAAATTTTGCTTTCTTTAAAATGAACTAAAAAAACTCGTATTCAAACCAATTAAAACAAGCTATTATATGAATTTACATTACTTATGGTGACTTGATTTTTTAAACCATATAAGTAATGTAAGTTCATTTAAATTTTGCTTTCTTTAAAATGAACTAAAAAAACTAGCATTCGCACCAATTAAGCCAAGCTATTATATGAACTTATATCACTTATATAGTTTAATATAGCATTATAACATTCTAATTTCTTCAATCATGGCGATTGTAAAGAATAGCACATAACCAAAAATAGGTCACTTAAATTTTTGAACCATATAAGTAACATAAGTTCATTTAAATTTTGCTTTTTTCTAAAATGAACTAAAAAAACTCCTATTCGCACCAATTAAGCCAAGCTATTATATGAACTTATATCACTTATATGTTTAAAACACATCACAGTAAAACACATCATTCATCACTATCCTGAAAAACAAAATTAAATCCGAATTGAAATGCCAGACTTTTGGCTTTTGTAACATCTTTATATTCCAAAACATTATTGACAAGGGCATAAAGATTAAATTTTCCGATAGTTCCGGAAAGCCCTAAACCGATATTTTTCTTAGAAAAAGTATCAAATGTATATGTAACTTTTGCATCCAGTTTTTCAAAAATACTACGCTGATAAAAAGCGGTAAAAGCAGCAAAAGGGGCTTTTGGCATTGACATCACAAACAACTGACCTCCCACGGCGTTTACATATTTTCTCCCCACGCTTCCTTTACAATTACAATCTTCATCTGAGCGGGATTCTCCAAACGAATATTGCGTAGAGGAGTAAAATTTAACCGGTCTCCAGGTGGTGTATTTCGAATAAAGTGTATCGCGTGGAATGGCTTTTTTGAACTCATCAAAAGCATTTTCAGGGTCATTAGTACCCGAAAAAATAGGATTTACACCATCATACTTGTAAAATCCTTTGTACGTATAAGTTTGAACATCCTTGGATTGTTTAATAAAACCGACATCCACAACACTCGCTGTAAATTGAAGATTTTCTTTAAAATAATACGTAAGTCCGGCATCGAAACCGAGGCCTAAACTTCCGTCAAGAAAGGTATTACGGGCAAGATCGCTTGCTATATTTCCATTATAATCGTCTTCTCTAAAACTAGCAATTCCGGCAGTTCTGATTTCGACGTTGGAGGAAATAGCCTGATTGTAAAAATTGGGTGTTCCCGCATTTTGTCCGGTGTAAATATAACCCGAATTCTTTGTCGCTGTTATGTTGGCACCACTTGAATAAATTTTAGCACGACCACCAAGAACTAACTTCTCACTTACCTTTTTATGAAATCCGATGTGAAAAACAGAAAGTACTTCTGCTTTAAGATTTAAATCTCCTAAATTGAATGATTTTCCAATATGATCCCGATTTCCATCTAATGCCAAAACAGCTACATCTTTGGGAAAATACATCAAGAAATCAAATTCCTGATACACTCCAAACGAAACATACGATTTACTGTCCCTGTCTCCTACTCTAAAACCTCCTGAGAATACTTCGAGCTGTTGATTGATATGTGTTTTATCCGTATTCGATGATCGGTTTACGATGCTTCGAACTTTATCATTAAAATCAACTCCATTATCAGCGAATAAATCATAGGCCGAAAAGCTCTTTGATCCTATATTAGCAGAAACTCCGGACAATAACGGAACTCCAAAATAAAATTTGTATGACACATCAGCACCCGGATTTACAAGTGATGATTGCGGAATAGAAGTGAAATTATACAGTACTTCTTTGTTCTGAGAAAAAGAGGAAAACTGAAAAAGCATTATTAAAATTAACCCTATCTTCTTCATTCTATTTCCATATAAACTGTTGCACCTGATCTCAATTTTAAACTTCCCGGACTATTTTCATTTAAAGGTGGCCCAGCGTCCATTTGTAATACAAAGCCAGCTTTAGTTGTTTGCTTTAACAATGCTAATCTTTGATTTTCAAACACTTCTGTAGGGTACTTTATTACATTTGAACTCCCTGAGTAAGCAGGAACTAAAAGTGTTATCGTTTCCAGCGTTTTGTTATCCTCACTAATAAGCAATAATTTTACCGTGAAAGCTCTGTTTATCGTATTTTCAATTTCAAAATCAAACTCAGCTTTCACCACATCATCCCGTAAAAACTTTTCCTTAAAAACATCAAACTCCTGTACATCAGATGTAATTATTTGCTCAACTCCATTATCAACAAATTGATTCGCGGGCACATTAAAATAAGCCAAATTACCGACCAAGACTGGTTGCAACTTAAAGTCATCAACTTGATCAAAATTTAAATCACTTGAACAGGAAACGAAGAATAAAGAAAAAATAATAAATGGAAGTATTTTATTTTGAAAGTACAATTTCATGACTACCTGATAATTAGATTTAAAGAACTCCAAATTGAGAGTTACTGATTATTATTTTCTATGTCAAACAAAAATACTTCATTTTTAATGATATTTCCCAAACAATTTTGACGCTTCATTATAAGCACTTTCAAAACTTAAAGAATTTAGTTCTGTTCTTTTTTTGTTTGCGGTAAAATAAGAAATCAACTTTTCGGTAGGCATATTTCCGGTTAGTTTATCAGTAGCCATCGGACACCCGCCAAACCCCTGAATAGCACCATCAAAGCGGATGCAACCTGCTTTATACGCGGCATCTATTTTCTCAAACCAACTATCGGGCGTCGTATGCAAATGCGCTCCGAATTCTATTTGTGGGTATTTCGGAATTAAATTCGAAAAAAGATACGTAATCACTTCCGGTGTAGAACTTCCGACCGTATCGGAAAGCGATAAGATTTTCACTCCCATTTTAGACAACTTTTCCGTCCACTCTCCCACTATTTCAACATTCCACGGATCACCATACGGATTTCCGAAACCCATAGAAAGGTAGGTTACTACTTCTTTGTTTTTTTTATCGGCAATTTCAAGAATTTCTGATAACGTAACTAAAGATTCTGCGATAGTTTTATGTGTATTTCGCATCTGAAAATTCTCTGATATAGAAAAAGGAAAACCCAGATACTGAATCGGTTCGTGCTCTGAAGCTGAAATGGCGCCTTGCGTATTTGCAATTATAGCCAAAAGCTTACTGGTTGTTTGAGATAAATCAAGCTGAGCCAACACTTCTACCGTATCCTGCATTTGCGGAATCGCTTTTGGAGATACAAAACTTCCAAAATCAATGGTATCAAATCCTACTCTAAGCAAAGCTTGTATATAGGAAACCTTATTTTGAGTCGGAATAAAATCCTTGATACCTTGCATAGCATCACGTGGACATTCGATAATCTTAATTTCTTTATTCAAAGCTTATTCTTTTATGAAGGCTAAGTTAGTTTCTTTTTTAAAGAAATAAAAACTATAATTTTCTTTAATGCTAAAATTACATGATTGTGTAATATTTGAAGATGTTACACAATAACGTAACAATACAAAATGTTACACAAAAACGTAACATTTAAAAATATTGCGTACTTTTGTAATACTATTATTATTTATTATATTTGAATCTATGACTAGTGTAATCACAGGAGACTTAATTGACTCCAGAAAACAGAAATCAAAAGATTGGGTAGAAGGTTTAAAAAAGATCCTGTCTTTATTTGGCGAGGCGCCCCTGCAATGGGAAGTATACAGAGGAGACGAATTTCAAATCGAAATAAAGAACCCTGAAGACGCTTTATTGTCGGCGATTTTAGTAAAAGCACATTTGAAATCTATCAAACTCGATGCGAGAATGAGCATTGGTTTTGGCGACAAAACGCATGCTGCTGAAAAAATATCTGAAAGCAATGGCTCTGCTTTCATCCATTCGGGGGAACTTTTTGAGACTTTAAAGAAACAAAAAGTGACTTTAGCGATACAAACAGGCAACCCGCTAATCGACGAAAAAATGAATCTGATGCTTCAGTTAGCCCTTACTTTTATGGACAACTGGCCAGCACAATCTGCCGAATTTGTAGCTATTGCAATAGAAAACCCTAGTTTATCTCAAGAAGAATTAGCACCGAAGTTAGGCATCAAAAGAGCTGCTGTGAGTCGCAGACAAAAACGTGCCCAATTTGATTTGATACTAAGTCTGGATCGTTATTTTAGAAAACAAATAAACACTTTATAGTCTTATGCTTTTATTTATAAAATTACTTTTAGCCCACCTATTAGGCGATTTTATAGGCCAGCCCAATTCATGGGTAGCCGATAAAGAAGCTAAAAAACATAAAAGTATTTATTTATATCTTCATATTCTTCTTCACGGAGTTTTGACTGCAATTCTTGTCGGAGAAATTCAATTTATACCCTATGCCGTTTTTATTACCATTTCACACGGAATAATTGATCTGATCAAACTGCATTTTCAAAAAAATAAAACAAAACGCACCTGGTTTATAGTAGACCAAATTCTGCATGTTTTAGTCTTAATCGGAGTTGTTTTTCTCTATCAAAACAAATCAATCGACATCAGCTGGTTTGGCAATCAGTTTTGGATTTTAATCACAGGAATTTTATTGGTCACAAAACCAACTTCCATTTTTATCAAGATAATTATTTCCATCTGGAGCCCTGAAAGTAGCAATGCGCATAGCGATAATTCACTGGCTAAAGCCGGAAACTATATTGGTATATTAGAGCGTCTGTTTGTTTTCTGTTTTATACTGACGGGTCACTTTGAAGCCATTGGATTTTTATTGGCTGCAAAATCGGTTTTTAGATTTGGTGATCTAAAAGAAGCCAAAGACAGAAAACTTACCGAATATGTTCTAATTGGTACTTTACTGAGTTTTGGCACCGCAATCCTCACCGGACTTATCGTGCAGGCATTACTTTTACAATTGCTTTAAAATCTTTTTATTGATGGCTTTTATCAAGGCCGGACCTTCATAAATAAAACCGGTATACAATTGTACCAGACTTGCTCCTGCATTTAACTTTTCGATGGCATCATCCGCAGAGTGAATACCTCCTACTCCAATAATAGGGAATGCTTTATTACTTTTCTCAGAAAGAAAACGAATAACCTCTGTAGAACGCTTAGTTAAAGGCTTCCCTGACAAACCACCCATTTCTGTTTGATTCGCAGCTTGCAATCCGTCACGTGAGATTGTAGTATTGGTAGCAATTACGCCCGCAATCTGAGTTGTTTTCACAATATCAATAATATCCAATAACTGCTCATCTGTTAAATCCGGAGCAATTTTCAAAAGAATAGGTTTTACTTTTTGACTGCTTGTTTTTTGCTTTTCTATATTTCTGTCCTGCAACGTCTGCAACAAAGCTGTTAATGGCTCTTTGTCTTGCAGCGCTCTTAAATTTGGAGTATTTGGAGAACTTACATTCACCACAAAATAATCAACATGATCAAATAAGGCATCAAAGCAAATAATGTAATCGTCTACCGCGTTTTCGTTTGGAGTGACTTTATTTTTACCAATATTACCTCCTATTAAAACATTTGAATTCTTTTTTAAATGTTCTACAGCTTCCAGAACTCCTCCGTTATTGAATCCCATTCGATTGATAATCGCCAGATCTTCTTTTAAGCGAAACAAACGTTTTTTAGGATTTCCTTCCTGACCCACTGGGGTAACGGTTCCAATTTCAACAAAACCGAATCCAAAATCAGAAAGTTCTTTATACAATTTAGCATCTTTATCAAATCCTGCTGCAAGTCCTACGGGGTTTTTAAATTTAATTCCAAAAACTTCTCTCTCCAGACGATTGTCTTTTACTTCGTAAACGGATTTAATTATTGACGAAACTCCTGGTATTTTTGAAATGAATTTAACGAAAGAGAAAGTGAAGTAATGTACTTCTTCCGGATCAAACCAAAAAAGTATCGGACGAATTATCAATTTATACATAGTGTGTTGTTGTTGTTGTTTTTTCGGTGGCAAATTTAATTATAATACTTGAAAGTGTCCCTATGATAGTTTAATACTGCTACAAAAATTTACTTAAAAACCGGAATTAAATGCACTTGTTCGTTAAAATCAGTTTAATTTTTAAATATTTATACGTTTTTTTTTATAATTTAGTGAACCTAAAACACTGAAGATGAAAAATATAAAAAATGCAATTAAAAAGTTGGCAGTCCAATGCTTGATAGGCTCTTTTTTTCTAATTTCACTTGACGGTATGGCACAACGTCATGGAGGCGGTGGAGGACATGTCGGCGGCGGTGCACATCGCGCGGGCGGAGCTACTCAGGCCAGACCTACACCAAAAGCAAGACCGGCAAACACAACAAGACCAACAAGGCCAGCTGCAGGGAACAAAACCTCCACAATCAACAGATCTGGCAACACTAACAACAAAGTAACCAGACCCAATAATTCCGGAACAAAAATTGGAGACAATAAAGTAACCAATAACAGAGGGAATGCTACAACAAACAGAAACAAAACCGGTAACAGAAACAACATTAGCGGTAATACTGTTAATAAAAACAGAAACAATGTAAACATAAATGTAAACAACAGCGTTCACGTTCGTAACAATCGTAATACAGTTGTAAGAAGAAACAATGTTGCTTATGGTCGTCCTGCATACCGATATGGCGGATACCGATACAATTGTTACCACCCTTATTTCTACCATCCGTACAGACCTTTTTATTGGGGACCAGTTTGGCATCCATGGGGATTCTTTATTACCTCTTTGGCCGTTACAGCAATTGTTGTTAGCGTAGAAAGCACACAATACCACTATGACCAAGGGGTTTGGTACCAATCATCAAGCGGAGGTTACACTGCCGTACCAGCTCCGGTTGGAGGAACGGTAAACAATATTCCGAGTGGCGCCCAGACGGTCAATACAGGAACGGTCAACAATTATTATTACGGCGGAACCTATTATGAAAAAGACGGCAGCAATTATAAAGTAGTAGCACCAACAGCAGGAACAATAGTTGAAAGCCTGCCTGAAGGTGGTGAAGAAGTTACCGTTGGTGATGTAAAATACATCAAATTTGGTGAAACCTACTATCAACCCGTACAAGTTGACGGTAAAGACAAATACGAAGTAGCTCTTGTTGAGGAAGATAAATAGATCCTTCTGATGAAAAAATAAAATAATTCAGATAAAAACTATTTACTCTATAGAAACAGTAGAATTTTTATATATTTGAAATGAAATTAGATAACCTTATTAAACAAATTGTATTTAATAAGGTTATTTTTTTACATCATAGGCATTATTACCCTATACAACAATACCATTCAAACCAAAATCACCCAAAATGAAAACTAAAACTTATTGGATTTTTGCCATACTCACCATCTCCATTATTACTCTTGCTTTCGGTTATACCACTTTTAAAAGTCCGAAAGAAAAACTGGCTGCCGTAGATTGTGCTGAAACTCCAAATACTACAGCCGAATCTGATTTTAAACCAACCATTGCAAACAAAACTCCTGCCCCCTCTAAAGCACCGAAAGGAATGGTTTGGATTCCCGGTGGAGAATTTTCGATGGGCAGTAATGTTGAAGATGAAAGTTTGTGCAGCATAAAAGGCGTAACAAAAGACGCTGCTCCTATTCACCGCGTTTATGTAGACGGTTATTTTATGGATAAAACCGAAGTCACCAACGAAGAATATGCAAAATTTGTAAAAGCCACCGGATATGTAACTGTTGCGGAACAGAAACCAACTAAAGAAGAATTTCCAACGGCAGCCGAAGAAGATCTAATAACAGGATCTGTTATATTTACTCCGACACCAGCCGCAGTTAATCTGAACAACTTTTTACAATGGTGGTCCTATGTTGGCGGTGCCGACTGGAAACATCCTGAAGGCCCTCAAAGCAGCATTAAAGGAAAAGAAAAATATCCTGTAGTTCACATTACCTATGAAGATGCTGCTGCCTATGCAAAATGGGCCGGCAAAAGATTACCTACTGAAGCGGAATGGGAATTTGCTGCCCGTGGCGGTAAAACCGGAAACTTATACGCCTGGGGAAATACATTAAAACCAAATGGAAAATTTCAAGCCAATATATATCAGGGGCACTTTCCAATCAAAGACGGAGACACCGGTGAAGATGGTTTTAAAGGAATTGCACCAACTGCACAATTTGAACCAAATACCTATGGCCTCTATGACATAGGCGGAAACGTATGGGAATGGGTCAACGATTGGTATAGTGTAGACTACTACCAAACGTTAGCCGGAGATGGAAAAATCACCAAAAACCCACAAGGGCCAAAAGCTTACAATGACCCGAGCGATCCAACAGAGAAAAAAAGGGTACATCGAGGCGGATCCTTTTTATGCACCGATCAGTATTGCACGCGCTATATGGTCGGCACAAGAGGAAAGGGAGAAATCAGATCTGCAGCCAATCATCTTGGCTTTAGATGCGTAAAAAGCATCTGAAAATAAAACACAACAAAAGGGTTCTACAAAACAGAATCCTTTTTTATTTGAATTTAGATATTAAGAGCTACAATTTTACAGCTAAGAAAAATGTCTATATTTGCTAAAAAATAAAAAAATGCAACATATTATTGATCGTTTTATAAGTTATGTAACAATTGATACAGAATCTGATCCAAATTCAAAAACAACTCCAAGTACAGAAAAACAATGGAACCTTGCCAATAAATTAGTCGAAGAACTAAAAACAATTGGTTTAGAAGACGTTACAATAGACGACAAAGCATACATCATGGCTACTTTGCCAAGCAATGTGGATCATGAAGTCCCTACAATTGGATTTATTTCACATTTTGACACTTCACCGGATTTTAGCGGAGCAAACGTAAAACCACAAATTGTTGAAAATTACGACGGAAAAGACATTGTTCTGAATGCCGAAAAAAACATCATTTTATCACCTGACTATTTCAAAGATTTATTACAATATAAAGGGCAAACGATCATCACAACTGACGGAACAACGCTATTAGGTGCCGATGATAAAGCCGGAATTACTGAGATTGTTTCAGCAATGGAGTATCTGGTACAGCACCCTGAAATTAAACACGGTAAAATCAGAATTGGATTTACCCCTGACGAAGAAATTGGTCGCGGTGCGCATCATTTTGACGTAGAGAAATTCGGAGCAAAATGGGCTTACACGATGGACGGAAGTCAGATTGGCGAATTAGAATACGAAAACTTTAACGCTGCAGGCGCCAAAATTACTTTTAAAGGAAAAAGTGTTCATCCGGGTTATGCAAAAGGAAAAATGATCAATTCAATGCTGATTGCAAATGATTTTATCAATGAACTTCCAAAAGGAGAAACACCACAACAAACTAAAGGATACGAAGGCTTCTTTCACGTTCATCATATCGCAGGACATATTGAAGAAACCGTTTTAGAGCTTATCATTCGCGATCACAACAAGAAAAAATTCGAAAAACGAAAAGAGTTAGTCGAAAAAATTGCGAAGAAAATTAATAAAAAATTCGCCAAAAAGTTCGGCGAAGACATTGTAACTATTGAAGTAAAAGACCAATATTACAATATGAAAGAAAAAGTACTTCCCGTAAAACATATCGTTGACATAGCCGAAAAAGCAATGAGGGAATTAGACATAAAACCGATCATAAAACCTATTCGTGGGGGAACTGACGGTTCACAACTATCTTATATGGGATTACCATGTCCTAATATTTTTGCCGGCGGTCATAACTTTCACGGAAAATATGAATATGTTCCCGCAGAAAGCATCCAAAAAGCAACTAATGTCATTGTAAAAATTGCAGAGTTAACAGCAGTACCGGGAATTTTTGATGCACCTGAAAAACCTAAAAAAAGAAAATAATTGGAACCAGCATCCGATAAAAAACACGTTTGGGACAAAGTCAATAATTGGGAGGAAGAATTACTTCTTCTTCAATCAATTATTGACAAAACCGAACTGATTGAAACCGTAAAATGGGGCGGCCCGGTTTATGTTTACAATAAAAAAAATGTTATCGGAATTGGGGGTTTTAAGGATTATTTTACCATTTGGTTCTTCAATGGCGTTTTCTTGAAAGACGAGAAAAAGAAACTCATCAACGCCCAGGAAGACAAAACAAAATCATTACGTCAATGGCGTTTTACCTCTAAAGAAGAGGTAAACGAAAAAGAAGTTCTGGAATATATTCTGGAGGCTATTGAAAACGAAAAACAGGGAAAAGTCATCAAACCAACAAAAAAAGAAACAATCGTTTCTGAGTTGCTGGAAAAAGAAATGAGTCAGAATCCGGCTTTAGCAAAAGCTTTTCAGGCTTTTTCTCCTTACAAACAATATGAGTTTTTAGAATATATTGAAACTGCCAAACAGGAAAAAACAAAACTTTCAAGAATCGAAAAGATAATCCCGATGGTTTTAGGGCATATTGGGTTGAATGATAAATACAGGTAGTTAAATTCCAAATTCCAATATTTTTAAATTCCAAATTCCAATATTTTTAAATTCCAAATTCCAATTGTTTGGGAACTGGGTGTTGTTGTTTACTCATTTCTACTTGAGAAAAAAGAATGATAACTAAAGTCTCCTACTGATTTTCCAGATTAAATTTGCTTAACACAACTTTTACTTTAAACAAAAAGTCAAACACACGCAGTTTGTGGAATATTGGATGCGATTTCTCGTACCTCGAAAGGAACAAATGTGGCGTGTTATTTTTCTAACTTACACTTTTACTTGATTCCGTGTCATTTCGACGAAGGAGAAATCACACCAGGAATTCCGCATAGTGAGCGACCATTCTTTGTCTAGTTACGCGTGTGATTTCTCGTACCTCGAAAGGAACAAATGTGGCCTGTTATTTTTCTAACTTACACTTTTACTTGATTCCGTGTCATTTCGACGAAGGAGAAATCACACGCGTAACTCCGCATACAAAATCGCCAATCTTTGTCGAATATTGGATGCGATTTCTCCTTCGTCGAAATGACAAAAAAAAAGGACTGAAATTCTAATACTAAAATTCCAAATTCCAAACTTCCCCCAAATGTCACCCTGAGCGAAGTCGAAGGCTTATCCCCGAAATCGCCAATATTTGCCGAGTTTCGTGTATGATTTCTCGTGTCTTCAAATGACAAAGTCATAGCAAATACTAGTTTTTAGTCATAAAAAATCCCAAATTCCAGTATTACAACTTTGGAATTTGGGATTTTAAAAATTTTGGAATTTTAAAAAAAAACTATGCTTTTTTGTTCAAAGCAGCGCTCATTTCCATAGAAATTGCAGAACGCTCTAATTTTAATTTCCCTGACATTGTTTCAATGATTACGGTAGTTTCTGCAAGTTCAACTACTTTACCGTGAAAACCACTTTTTGTAATTATTTTGTCACCTACTTTTAGGCTGCTTTCAAATTCTTTTTCGTTTTTTGCTCTTTTTTGTTGTGGTCTGATCATAAAGAAATAGATTACCACAAACATTAATAGAAATGGCGCAAATTGAGTTAATTGTCCCATAATTTAAATTCTTTTTTGTTTATTATTAATATTCTTTTTGGAATTTGAAATTCTAGTTTTTGAAAATTACTTTCAATTACATCAAACCTCTACCAACTTTAATCATCTTTTTGTTAGCTTCCAGCTCTTTAACTAAATTATCTAAAATTCCGTTGATAAAAATACTACTTTTTGGTGTAGAATACTCTTTGGCAATTTCTAAATATTCGTTAAGAGTTACTTTTACAGGAATTGAAGGGAATTTTAAAAACTCACAAATTGCCATTTTTAAAATAATAGTATCAATTTCAGCAATACGATCACTGTCCCAGTTTGGTGTTTTATCATCGTATTCTTTTGCAAAAATCGACTCATTTAAAACGGTTCTTCTGAACAAATCTTTTGCAAAATCTTTATCCTCTACATCTTTGTACAATTTTGGCACTCTAAAATCGTCCGGATCTTGCGTTTTAATCGCTTTCAATTGCTTGATAATATGCGTATTTACAACCGGAATATCATCAACCCATGTTAATTTATCGTCTTCCAGATATTCATACAATTTATCATTCGGAACAATAACATCAGCGAACAAATCAATTACAAATTGTCTGTCTTCTTCAAAAGTATTGGTCGAATTGCTCATGTATTTAGCATACAATTCGCTTGATTTAATATCATTTAAAAGCAATAAAATATAATCATCATTTAATGACCAGTTATTGATTTTACGATTTTCTAAAGCGATACTAAGTGAATTACTTTCGGCAAGTAGTTGAAAAATTTTATTATTGATAAATTTTTCATTCGGATTACGTTCTGCAGCAGTTGCAAGATGTTTTTTACTTGAAAGATGTAAAAAAACTGACTCTTTTTTACAAATTTCTATCAACGAAGAAAGCATTATAAGGTATAAGTCCTGAATATTATCTATGCTATAAAAAAGAAATTTCTCTTCTTTTTCCATATTATCAGAACCGCTTTGATGCATTGCATAAATGGATTGCATTACTTTAACGCGTATGTGTCTTCTATTTACCACCTTGTAAGAACATTTTAAAATTAGGGTGCAAAAATAAGAATTAAACAGGTTATAATGAAATTTAATCCAATAAAAAACACAATTCGTAATCAATTAAGTTTTAGTCGTAGGGGGAAAGTCGCAGTTTTCAGTCTCAGTCATCGTTTTCAGTCTTACTCGCGGCCTTTAAAATGTACTGATAAATAAAGGAAAGTCGCGGTTTTCAGTCGCAGTTTACAGAATCTATCAATAATCTGAGTTCGATCCTTAAGTATCTGATTTTCACATATTCTATTTTTCCTGCGAAGTCATTTTTTGATCTTGCAAGGGCAAAACATAAATCATGATACCTACAAGGCCAAAAAAAGACCTTGCAGAATCTGTTATTTAAACTTTAGTGAATAAAAAAAGTCTCAGTTCCCAGTCACAGTCTTCAGCGTATACTGAGAACCGGGACTGAAAACTGAGACTCTAAAGACTAAGTCTTAAAAACTACTTCTTAGCGTTCTCGATTTTTCTTTGATCGATACGATTCTGAGCAATTGTAAGTGCTGCTTTATGTGTAGTCATTCCGTTTTTCACAGCGTAATCGATAATTTCTAAAGTTGTATTGTAGATATTTTCGGTTTTACTCATGATTTCGGCTTTACCGTAGTGCTCTAATTCAGCGTAAACATTGATAATTCCACCCGCGTTGATTAAGAAATCCGGTGCATATAAAATACCTCTTTCCTGTAATCTTGCTCCGTGTACATTCTCATCTGCTAACTGATTGTTAGCTGCTCCAGCAATAACTTTAGCTTTTATTTTGTTTACAGTATCGTCGTTGATGGTTGCTCCCATTGCACATGGTGCATAAATATCAACATCAGCAGTATATAAATCTTCTCCGGTATAAATTGTAGCATTGTATTTTGAAGCTACCTGATACAATTTTTCTTCGTTGATATCGGTAATAGTCACTTGTGCGCCTTCTTTAGTCAAATACTCAACCAAAGTTTCACCCACGTGTCCAATTCCTTGAACCAAAACTTTTTTACCATCTAAAACATCAGAACCAAACTGACTTTTTGCAGCCGCTTTCATTCCTAAATAAACACCGTAAGCTGTTACAGGAGAAGGATTTCCTGAACCACCTCTTTCTTCAGAGATTCCGGTAACATAAGGTGTTACATCTCTAACGGTATCCATATCTTTAGTCTCCATTCCAACATCTTCAGCTGTAATATATCTACCACCTAAAGAGTGAACAAATTCGCCAAACTTACGCATTAACTCAGGAGTTTTTTGCGTTTTGGCATCACCAATAATTACTGCTTTTCCCCCACCAATATTCAGTCCGGTAATTGCAGATTTATAAGTCATACCTCTTGAAAGACGCAAAACATCGTTTAAAGCTTCCCATTCAGTATTATAATTCCACATTCTAGTACCTCCTAAAGCTGGTCCCATAACTGAATTATGAATACCAATAATTGCTTTTAAACCTGTATCTTTGTCATTGCAAAATACAATTTGTTCGTGATCGTTAAAAGATAACTGACCAAAAACAGGATCCATTTTTTGAAGTTCCTTTCCAGTTGTGAAAGTTGCATCCATAGCGCTACTATTTATTTGTTAAAATTATGAATTTGTCAAAAAGACATCTCAAACATAAACAAAAAATACACATGTGCTATTTTTTTGTCTTTAGAATAACAAATTAACAATCAATTTATTGTGAACAAATTGCGTTTTCTATTGCTTTTTATTTAAAGCAATTCACAAAACCAATATCATTTTAACATTGAATATCTTAAAAAAATGAAAGAATTACGCTATTTAAACAAATACTTCATCAAATATAAATATAGTTTCTCTTTAGGAATTTTAATCACCATAATCGCACAAATTTTTTCATTATTCACTCCAAAGCTAATTAGCAGGTCATTAAGTGCTATTGAAAAGTTCGACAAATTACCAAAAGCCGATCAGGTATCGAAAACAATTATCGCTTCGTACCATCAGGATTTGATTCATAATGTACTGCTAATCATAGCTACTACCATTGTTGCGGGCTTCCTGACCTTCTTAATGCGTCAGACTTTAATCGTAATGTCACGTCATATTGAATTTGATCTAAAGAATGAAGTCTTTAAACAATATGAAAATCTCTCGCAAAATTTCTACAAACAAAACAGAACCGGAGATTTAATGAACCGAATCAGCGAAGACGTATCAAAAGTACGTATGTACGTGGGCCCTGCCGTTATGTATACGATTAATACATTCATCCGTTTTGCCATTGTGATTATCTATATGTATAGTGTATCTCCCTTACTGACTTTGTATACGATTTTGCCATTACCTATACTCTCTTATTGCATTTTCAAACTAAGTTCAGCCATCAATAAAAAAAGTACCATATTCCAGCAATATTTATCTAAAGTTTCTAGTTTCTCTCAGGAAATCTTTTCAGGAATACGAGTAATAAAGGCTTATTCTTTAGAAAATCAACATCAAAACAACATGATTGCTCTTGCTGACGAAAGCAAGAAAAAGAGCTTAGATCTAGCCAAAGTACAATCCCTTTTTGGCCCCCTAATGATTGCTTTAATCGGAATCAGTAACTTGGTGGTGATTTATTTTGGTGGTGTTATGTACATTAATGGTACTATTCAAAGCATCGGAACTATCGCTGAGTTTATCTTATATGTAAACATGTTAACCTGGCCTGTTGCTTCATTAGGATGGGTTTCTTCTATGGTTCAGGAAGCCGAAGCTTCGCAAAAACGTCTAAATGAATTTTTGAAAATTGAACCGGAAATCAAAAACAACAATCAAAATCCATCCGATATTCAAGGCTCCATTTCTTTTGAAAACGTGAGTTACACCTATGAAGACACCAATATTGAGGCACTTAAAAATGTAACTTTCACAGTAAAAAAAGGAGAAACTTTAGCTATTTTAGGAAAAACCGGTTCCGGGAAGTCAACAATATTATCACTCATTTCACGTTTATATGATGTTACGCAAGGAAAAATCACAATTGACCAACATGAAATAAGTACTTTAAATTTAAATGATTTAAGAAACAACATTGGAATTGTTCCTCAGGATGCTTTTTTATTTTCAGATACTATTAAAAACAATATCAAATTTGGAAATCAGAATGCCACAGACGAAGAAGTTATTAAAGCTGCACAAAACGCTGTTGTTCACGACAATATCATTGCTTTCAACAAACAATATGACACTGTATTAGGAGAAAGAGGTATCACCCTTTCGGGCGGACAAAAGCAACGGGTTTCAATTGCGAGAGCGATTATTAAAAATCCGGCTATTTTACTTTTTGACGATTGCTTATCTGCAGTCGACACAGAGACAGAAGAGACGATTTTGAACAATTTGTTCGAAATTTGTAAAGATAAAACGACAATAATTGTCAGTCATCGGGTTTCTTCAGCGAAAAATGCCGACAAAATTATCATCCTTGAGGACGGTAAAATCATCCAACAAGGCTCTCATAATCAATTAATAAATCAGGAGGGTTATTATTCTTCGTTATATTTGAAACAACTTTCGGAAAAAGAATTACTTTAATTGTTGTGTAATCGATAATTTTTTATGATTTTTGAGTACTATTAATTCCAAAAATGATAGAACGTATTATGAGAGAAAATGACATGTTAGAAAAAGAAGAGATTTTTTCTAAAGTATTACGAGCAGGGAGAAGAACTTATTTCTTTGATGTGAGAGCGACAAAGGCTGACGATTATTATATCACAATTACCGAAAGCAAAAAATTTACTGAAGAAGATGGTTCATTTCACTTTAAAAAACACAAAATCTACTTGTACAAAGAAGATTTTAGTGCTTTCGCTGAAATACTTGAAGAGATGACTTCGTATGTCTTGAACCACAAAGGCGAAGAAGTAATTTCTGAAAGACACCAAAAAGATTTTAAAAAAGAGTACGGTTCTGATAAACCTGAAGGACAGAGATCTAGCTTTACTGATATTGATTTCGACGATATTTAGTCCTAAAAATAGCTTTTTAAAAAGTACGAGTCCAACATGTCCTGCATTTTGGACTTTTTTTATACCTTTAAATTATCGCTTCCTTTTCCAAAACCCGCAACAATGAAAAAAAAACTGCTACTTCTCTATTTCTTCTTTACTGCAAGTATCCTTTTTGCTCAAAAAACGGAGTATGAAATAAAATCCAATATTCAGTATTACGATTCTGCAACAAATAAAAATGACAATTACATTAACCAACGTTGCGTATTAGACATATATTATCCTAAAAACAAAAAGGGCTTCGCAACGATTCTTTGGTTTCATGGCGGGGGCCTAAGCGGAGGGCATATGGAAATTCCGGAAGCTCTGAAAAACAAAGGTTTTGCCATTGTAGGTATCAATTACAGATTATCGCCAAAAGTAAAAGCGGCTAAATGTATAGAAGATAGCGCAGCTGCCGTTGCCTGGGCTTTTAATAATATTGCAGATTATGGAGGTGATCCGGAACTGATTTTTGTTTCCGGACATTCCGCTGGAGGCTACCTGACTTCAATGATTGGTCTGGATAAAAAATGGTTACAAAAAGAAGGCATTGATGCCAATAAAATTGCAGGACTTATCCCTTTTAGTGGTCAGTGCATTACTCATTTTGAGATCAGAAAAGAAAATGGAATTCAAAATACACAAGCAACTATCGATAATTACGCACCAATTTATCATGTTCGCTCCGACGCTCCACCAATCTTACTAATAACCGGAGATCGTGAAATGGAAATGTTGGGTCGTTATGAAGAAAACGCTTATATGGCCCGTATGATGAAACTTGTAGGACACAAACAGACCAAACTTTTTGAGTTAAACGGTTATGGTCACGGAATGACTGAACCGGGCTTCCCATTACTCTTAAATGAAGTTAACCGAATTATAAAACAACGCGAAAAATAACCTTTAAAAACAAATCCACGGCAATGGAAACAAATTTATTAATACTACCCGGACTAGGAAACTCAGGCGAAAAACATTGGCAAACTTTCTGGCATGAAAAATTCAAAAACTCCAAACGAATTGTTCAGGACAATTGGGATGAGCCTATTCGTACCGAATGGATCGAAAGATTAAACGAAGAAATCGCTAAACTAAACAGTCCAACCATTCTTGTAGCGCACAGCTTAGCCGTTTCATTGGTATTGCATTGGGCCGCTTCAAATCACAACAAAAATATTGTCGGCGCACTCTTAGTAGCTCCCGCAGATGTAGACTCTCCCGAGCATACTCCGGAATGCATCAGAAACTTTTCTCCAATACCAACTATAAAATTACCTTTCCCGTCTATTGTTGTAGCCAGCGAAAATGATCCTTACGCCTCCTTTGAGCGAAAAAAATACTTTGCCCAAATGTGGGGAAGTAAACTTGTCAACGTAGGGCAAAAAGGCCACATCAATTCGGACTCTGATTTAAAATACTGGGAAGAAGGACAGTTAATTTTACAACAATTAGTTGCGAAAATTAGTACTATTTAGTCTCAGTTTTCAGTCTCAGTCACAGTCTCGAAAAGCGGAATTGTGATTGCGAAATGTAGCCTGTAAGATGTAAAATGAAAAGCGTGTAATCTAAACTGAATACTGCGACTGAGACCGTGACTGAACACTGAGACTGTGACTGAACACTGTGACTGAGACTCAGACCGTGACTAAAAACTAACCAATCCGCAAGCCATTTTCGATTTTAAAATCGGGAGCCAGTAAGATCACATCACCCTCATCTCCTACGGCACCAAGAACCAGGCATTCACTATTGAACTTCCCTATTTGTTTTTTAGGAAAATTAACCACGGCTACAATCTGTCTGTTAAGCAACTCTTCTTTTGTATATCGTTTGGTAATTTGTGCCGATGATTTTCTGAGGCCAATTTCGGCACCAAAATCAATTGTAAGCTGATAGGCCGGTTTTCGGGCTTCGGGAAAATCATTTACACCGATTATGGTTCCTACTCGCATATCGGTTCTTTCAAATTCACTCCAGGTTAAATCCATTTTTATATCGTCTTTATTTACAAACCTAAAAATTTTGTAATTATTGACAGCAATTCTATAACTTTTTTTTACACTTCATTTTTAATTTTACTAATCAAATTAGTATTGCCAACATTAAAAAATACGAAAAATGGAAAATAGTTTTATAAATACCTTCACTTCTTTTAGAGATACCGATCCTGATCTTGATGTAAAAGCACGAAACACTGATAAATACATACAAACTGCTCAAAACGTAAAACTATATGTAAGGGACTATGGCAAAGGGAAACCGGTCATTTTAATTCATGGCTGGCCACTGTCTAATGAGATGTGGGAATACCAAATTGATTTTTTGGTTCAGAACAACTTCAGAGTAATTGCCTATGACCGACGTGGATTTGGAAAATCTTCACAACCTTGGGATGGCTACGATTTTGACACTTTAACAGATGACCTCAACGAAATAATCGAACAACTTCAATTGGGCGATTTTACACTGATTGGGTTTTCTATGGGCGGCGGAGAAGTCGTACGTTACTTTAGCCGACATGACGGAAGAGGCGCTACTAAAGCGGTTCTAATCTCCTCAATTATCCCTTTTCTGTCAAAAACGGAAGATAATCCTGATGGACGTCCAAAAGAAAAAGCCGATGCCACTGCTGCTGCTATCAAGGAAGACCGAATTGGTTTTCTGGATAATTTCGGAAAGACATTTTTTGGCGTAAATGTGATCAACAAACCGGTAAGCAACGCTTTGTTAGAATACTATCGAATGCTTTGCTCCTTTGCTTCGCCACGAGCCACTTTGAAATGTGCTGAATCGCTTACGAATACCGATTTTAGGAGTGAGTTAGATACTATAAAAGTTCCAACACTACTCATTCATGGAACAGATGATAAAACCGTACCGATTGACCTAACATCAAAAAAAGCAGCGGAATCAATAGCAAACAGCACTTTCGTTACCTATGAAGGCGCACCACACGGATTGTTTTATACCGAAAGACAAAAACTAAACAATGATTTACTGAATTTCTTAAATTCGTAAACCAACCCCAGAATATCCAAAAAGCTCTTTCATAGGACTCTTTGGATATTTTATTTCTTTTAATCTTTTAAATTATATTCTGCATTAATTTCGGCTACAACTTTCTCTGACTTACTAATACACAAATCGTAGACCTCTACTACTGAAGGATCTTCAAGGAAAAAGCAAATATTTCGACCTTCACTTCTATGGGTTAAAATAGCACTTATATTAGAAACCGAATCGGATGATTTTTTAAAGTTCTTGATATAATAATTAAAAAACATATCTTTTTTGCCCAAGTAGACACCTGATACTGTTTGCAATATTTTATATTGTTCCTGATATAAATCCATAATATCATTTTGCAGGATCAAGTTATCAATATCACCCATCTTTCCGGATGATTTAAATCCTTCAAATCTCCCATCATTTGGCAAAAGCAAAATCTTCAAAAAAATTGATCCTTGGTACTTTTTTAACGAATCGGCATTCACATCCTGATTTGGTTTTACATTTGCCAAATAATGAAATGCTGCCCTTTCTTTCAAACTGCCTTCTTTATCCTCTTTCATTTCTGATATGTCCTTTTTTAAATCAACCTTTAGCCCTAATAAAAATTGTTTAACTTCCATCTCTTTATGATGCAATATACTTTTTTCATGAAACCAAATAGAGAGCATAACAGCAAAAACAATTATTAAGATTTCAACAACTATTTTCTTCAATTTCTCCCATAAACTATATTTTTTACTATTCCAGCTGCTATAAGCATTACTTAAGTGTTTTATTGTTTCTAATTCCTGCATTTTAAATCCTTTACTATCTTACTATTATCTCTATGTACTTTATTTCTTTAGTACCACAATTCAAATTTAAGTAAAAATCTTACTTTATTAAAATAAAATCAAGTAATTTGTAATCAAATATATGTTAAAAATAAAATTAACGATTTTACCAAAAGCAGAAGCTTTGTGCGATACTTCCTTAATATTGGATTCTCTATTTTTTTAAACAGAATTTTAGCCTTATTTTTGAATAATCAATTCTCTATAAAATGGCAAAAACTCCTTCAAATATGTTACCTCTTGGAACTATTGCTCCAAACTTCAAACTAAAAGATACAAATTCAAATAATATGTATTCTTTTGACGAACTAAAGGGAACAAAAGGCACTTTGGTTATATTTATGTGCAATCATTGCCCTTTTGTACTGCATGTTATCCCCGAAATTATCATGATCGCTAATGATTATCGCGTTCAAGGAATTGGAGTAATTGCGATTTCCAGCAATGATATTGAAAAATATCCTCAGGACGCTCCGGAACTCATGACGGAATTTGCTTTTCAACACAAAATAGATTTTCCTTATTTATTCGACGAAACGCAGGAAGTTGCAAAAGCTTTTGATGCTGCCTGTACTCCCGATTTTTATCTGTTTGATGCCAGCGACCGTTTGTTTTATCGTGGGCAATTGGACGATTCAAGACCTAATAACGGAATTCCACTAAGCGGGAGCGACTTACGAAGTGCTATAGATGCGTTAATCTATAACCGAACTTTAAAAGATTTGCAGAAACCAAGTATTGGTTGCAACATCAAATGGAAATAACCGTCCTGACTTTTCAAAAAGTTTAAGTATCTTTACGAATTCACCCAAACAATCACTCATGGCGAGTATTATAGTATCAACCGTTTCTATACTACTGTTTTCTTTCAGGAGAAAACCGCTTGCCGTTGCATTTATTTCACATAGTAAGGCCTTTATTAATTAGGCCTCCGTCTACTTCAATTTCTTCTTTCAGGCGGAGGATTTACCTTTTTTTTTTAATTTGTTTTATTTGAAAGAAGCTTTCTTCTGTCAAATAATCCCGTTTCAATCAACATCCCATTTACAATCATTTACTTCTAGTCACAATCTGTATATTTTATACATGTTGAGAACCGGAACCATTACTTTTTTTTCAAATAAATAAACAATAATAACACCATGAAACCAATCCCTATTTTCAGCTCCACAGATTATCAATTACTCCGAGAATTGATTTTAAAAAGTAAAAATGCTATTAATGCAAAAGAAATCGGTCAGCTTTCTCATGAATTAGACCGTGCGATTATCAGCAAAGACAGCACACTTGATCCTTTAGTGATCCGAATCAATTCATTTGTCACTATTGAAGATGTAAAAGCCAAGAAGCAAATGAAAATTCAAATTGTACTACCTTCATTGGCCGATGTAAAAGCGGGGAAAATTTCTATCCTGGCTCCTTTAAGTGTGGCCATAATTGGATTTAAAGAAAATGATGAAGTCGATTGGGAGCTACCTGCCGGAATAAAATCTTTAAAAATAATTGCAGTGAGCAATACTTAATCTTTTAAACACCTCTTTTATGCAGGTGTTTTTTTATGTCTGGCAGGGAATAAAAAAAAGCATCCCGATTACAGCATGCTTTTTTAAGTCGTTTACAATTGTGAATTAATATAATTCGTAATAGAAGCCATTTGCGTACCGTCTAAATGTGCTTTTTTACCCATTCTCACTAAGATTGGAGTCCATTCTTCCTGTGTAAATTTTTTAGGTTCGTACAATTTATGGCATTTTGCACAATTGTTTGAATACAAGTTTTGACCTTCTGCCAACTCAGGCGTCAATGTTACCCCCTTAGCAGTTTCAGTTGGTGGTACGGCTGGCTCAGTCGCAGCAACCGGAGCTGACTTTTGAGTACCGCAAGAAGCCAAAAGCAGGGCTACCGCAGCAAAGGTTAAAAGTGTTGATTTCATTAGCTTTGTTTTTTAAGTAAATATAAAAAAATCCCATTCGTAAATGAATGGGATTTATTATTTAGACAGTATTTAAATTAGAACAAAGCGGTCTAATTTCTTATTTTACTTCCATTAATTCAACGTCAAAAATCAAAGTTGCGTTTGCCGGAATAACTCCTCCTGCACCTGCAGATCCGTATGCTAAATGAGAAGGAATAACAAAACGAGCTTTGTCTCCAACTTGTAATAAAGCAATACCTTCATCCCAACCTTCGATAACCTGACCTTGACCTAATCTGAATTCGATTGGTTTTTTACGTGGGTAAGAAGAATCAAAAACTTTTCCTGTTTCTAAAGAACCTTCGTAATGTACCGCAACTGTTTTACCAGCTTCAGCTCTTTTACCATCTCCTTTTTGAATCATTTTGTAACGTAAACCACTTTCTGTTTTATCAAAACCAGCAGCAAGTTCTTCCATTTTAGCTTCAGCAGCCGCTTTTTCATTTGCTTCACGTTTAGCACGAGAACCTTCAAAAGTTCTGAAAGCTTCAATAGCATTCCATTTTTGAGCTTCTTCTCCAACTCTTACAATTTCTAAAGTTTCAAGAGCATCTCCCTGAGCAATTGCATCAACGATATCTTGTCCTTCAATTACGTGACCAAAAACAGTATGTTTTCCGTCTAACCAAGAAGTTGGAACGTGAGTGATGTAAAATTGAGATCCGTTTGTTCCTGCTCCTGCATTAGCCATAGCCAAAACTCCCGGACGATCGTGTTTCAAACTTGGGTGAAATTCATCATCAAATTTGTAACCAGGACCACCTGTTCCAGTTCCCTGAGGACAACCTCCCTGAACCATAAAATCAGGAATTACACGGTGAAATGATAATCCATCGTAATATTTATTCCCTTGTGGTTTGATTTTATTTTCTAAATTTCCTTCTGCCAATCCTACGAAGTTACCAACTGTACCTGGCGTTAAATCGTGAGTCAATTTTACTAAAATTGAACCTTTGCTAGTATTGAATTTAGCGTATATTCCGTTTTCCATTGTTATTATTTTTAATTTTGATTGCAAATTTACAAATTAATTCTATATCAACTTGTGCTTTCTATTTTTTCGATTTTGATTTATAAGTAACTCCATAAACTACCAATGCCAGTAGGGCCAGAACAGCACATCCTATGGTCACAGCATGCCATCCGCCTAATTTCCACAATAACAATCCGTAAGCCGATCCTGCCGCAGTTCCCAAGAAACTAAACGACATAAATACGGTATTTAATCTGTTTCTCGCTTCAGGCAAAAGCGAATAAACGCGGGTTTGATTTGAAATGTGAACGCCCTGAATCCCGATATCAATAAAAACAATTCCGATCACAATTCCGATTACACTTTCTATTGAAAAATAGAAAACCATAAAACTGATCAACATCAACAAACAACCGTAACCCACTGCAACTCTAGGATTTCCTTTGTCTCCCATTTTACCAACCAAAGGTGCTGCTAAAGCTCCTGACGCTCCGACAATTCCAAAAAGTCCTATTGTAGCACTATTAAAATTAAAAGGTTCCCCCGAAAGCAATAACACCATTGTGGTCCAGAATGCTCCAAATTGAGCGAAACAAAACACATTGATTAGAGTAGCTTCCCGTAAAACCGGTTGTGTCTTTATCAGTGTAAACAGTGATTTAATTAATTGACCGTAAGAACCCTCAAATTGAGGTTTATTGACCGGTAATTTCTTCTGAATGGCAAAAAATATCAAAGTACAAATTCCTGCTGCAATCCAAAACATCGATCTCCATCCGAAAAGCTGGCCAATGAATCCGCTTAATGTTCGGGAAAGCAAAATACCAAGTAGTAATCCGCTCATAATTGTTCCAACTACTTTTCCGCGCTGTTCAGGAGCAGTTAAAGAAGCTGCTAGAGGCAAAATAAGCTGTGGCACTATCGAAGTGATTCCGATAAGCAGTGATGCTATTTGCAGAACAAAAAAGTTTGTAGACGTCGCAGCAATAATCAAAGCAATTACCGTAGCAAAAGTCGTCATTAAAATTTGCTTTTTCCGTTCGATTTTATCCCCTAGCGGTACCATAAAAAACAGTCCGATCGCATAACCTGCCTGAGTCAGATAGGTAATGGTTCCGGCACTTGCTTCGGGAATTTTAAATTCGTTGGCGATTAAAACAATCAAGGGTTGGCAGTAATACAGGTTTGCAACTATCAGTCCGGTGCAAGCTGCCATGAATAAGACATTCGTTTTAGATAAATTCATTTTGCAAAAATACTATTCTAATTTCAACCTAAACTTTAAAAAAATTATAATTTTTTGGGTACATTTTTCTTGAAGGGCAAAGGTTCGGAGGTACAAAGGTTCAGCGTTTCTTTGAATCTTTTTTTCAAACCTTTATCCCCTTGTATTTTTTTTAAAAGCTCAATCTCTATGTCAGGCTGAGCGGAGTCGAAGCCCTTTTTGCCTAACCAGCCTTCGACTACGCTCAGGGTGACAATAGTTCATAAAAGAACGTTTAATTGATATTTATAAGGCGTTTTTAACGAGACAAACAGAGTAGTCGCAGCGTCACAAAGTTTTTTTTTCACTTTTCAAACCTCTGAGCCTTTATACCTCAGAACCTTTGAACTTTTAAACCAAAAAATCTTCCCGCATTGGACTAAAAACATCTGTCAGAAGCCCACTTTCTAAACAAACAACACCGTGAATGGCATGAGGAGGAATATAAAAACTGTCTCCTTCTTTTAAAGTCTGCGTGACACCATTAATCGTAACATCAAATTTACCACTTGCAATATAGGTAACCTGCGAATGATAGTGTTCGTGCAAAACGCCAACTCCACCTTTTTCAAAATGAACATTCACCAACATGACTTTATCATCGTAAGCCAGAATTTTACGCTTGATCCCTTCCCCTACTACTTCCCACTCTATTTCATCGCCTTTTATAAACGTTTTACTCGATCCGAAACTTTGCATATTTGTTTTATTTTTAATTGAATTGTTTCATTTGTTTTTCAAAATTCCTGATGAATCCTACAAGATCCTGTAACGTTTTTTCATCCGTAATATTTCCATCCAAATCTAATTTGCCTCTTATTCCCTGTATCAAAAGTTGAGTTTCCTCATTAAATTTAGCTTCAATAGTTTTCATTATTAACTCTAATTGCTCATGGCCTTTTTCTCCGGACGCAGAAGCTGTGATCAAACCTACATTTTTATTTGAAAACAGCGTAGTAGAAACACACCATTCTAAGGCATTTTTCAAACTTCCGGGCAAACTAAAAACATACTCGGGAGTACAAATTATGACCCCACTTGCAGTCTCAATTTTATTTCTGAAAGCCTGTACTTCTTCGGGTGGATTTTCGGTATCCAGATCCGGATTAAAATGAGGAATACGTTCTAAGTCTTCGAATATTTCTACCGCAAAATCACTGCTTATGTTTTCCGAAATGAATTTCAGAATTTTAAAGTTACTCGAGTTCTTTCTCGTACTTCCTGAAATAGCCATTATGATTTTCTGCTCGCCCATTGCCTTTATTATTCTGCCGAAACAGCAAATTCTACCGCCGCTTCCGAATGAATTTTTGTCGTATCAAAAACCGGAACCGGAACGTCTTCCTGACTAATCAGCATGGGGATTTCGGTACAACCCAAAATTATTCCCTCTGCTCCGTTTTCAATTAATTTTTCAATAATTGAGAGATAGGCTCTCTTGGTTTGTTCTTTTATTATTCCTCGTCCTAATTCTTCTTTTAAGGTTTGCTGCACAAAATCTCTTTCTTCCTGAAGAAATGGAACAATGGCTTCAATGTGATTTTCTGCCAGTTTTTTGAAGTAAAAATCCATTTCCATAGTGAATTTCGTTCCCAACAAACCGACTTTTTTTAATCCTTGTTTTTTTATTGCATTTGCTGTGGCGGTCACTACATGTACAAATGGCAAATTAATCTCCTGCTCCAGTCTATCTGAAACCGCATGAGCTGTATTGGCACACAAAACAATGGCATCGGCACCACTTTTTTCGAGGTTTTTGCAGGCATTTAAAAGCAAATCAAAAGTGGCATCCCAATTTCCGTTGGTGTTATTTCTTTGAAAATCATCGAAATTCACCGAGTAAATAATACATTCGGCGAAATTAAGTCCACCTAACTTTTCGTTGATGCCTTCGTTGATAAATCGGTAATAATCAATTGTCGAAATCCAACTGATTCCGCCCACAAGTCCTATTTTTTTCATAGTTGTATTTTTCAATTCTAAGGTTTTATTTTGGTTATTAAAATCGAGTACTCGCAAGATCGCTTTTCATTAACTGCAATTCACGCATCAAATTATTTCGTTTAAAATAAGCTGCGAGTTCATTCAATCTTTTTTTGTTATCGTATTTTAAACCGGAATTTATTTTTTTCTGACAGTTTGAGCACAATCGGATAGAATGTTCATCTGTCTCCGGTATACTATTTGTTCCATTCATCGCGCAATTGGCCTCAATACAATGGGCTAATCCAAACATGTGCCCGAGTTCGTGTGAACTTACTTTCAACAATCGCGATAAACACAGATTAAAATTGGCTTCTGTTAATTTTTCATCCTGTAATCTATAAATGGAACTTACTCCTATTTTCTGTGTGTAAGATGCTAATCCAAAAACGTAATTCCAACTAGAGGAAGGAAATAAATCCAGTTCTGTCAATCCCATTACAGCAATTCGGTTTAAAGGCTTATCCTTTTTTAAAACACTGTCTAAAATATAACCTGCCAACAGCTGCTCCTGCTCTTCTCTTCCTATTCTTCTGGCATGATCAGGAATAATATTATTTGAAGCGGTTTCTAAAATTTTGGTATCCAATTGAAAATAGATTTGCAGATATTCCCTCGTCAATTCAATTTGTTTGGTTTGCAAAGCCGTAAAACTGCCAATTGGTTTTAGATAAATAATATTCGCCTCTTTGGTTGGAATAATGTGTTTTGATTTCATGAATTTTTCAAAACTCTGCCCTTTTTCGTCACGATCATACAACCAGTCGCCGGGCGCAGGTGGAGCAAGCGCAACATCATTCTCTTTTATATCTTCGAAATAGGCATTCTCTTTATTTGAATTACAGGAATAAAAAAGTACAATAACTAAAAGAAAAAGTTTTCTCATATAGGCTTTGATGTAAGGTTAAAGGATTGGAAATAGATTTACGGTTTATTTTTATAGCATTAAAGAAATAAAATAATTTTAAATTGACTGTTACCTGGCTGTTATGAATCATAAAAGCGCTTCCGGAATTCTATTCCGGGTCTTGGAATTCAAAAAGTAAATCTAGCTTTATTTATCAGAATTTGAATCATCAAAGTTGTCAAAATAGGTAAAATCCTGTGTTATTTTTCCTTTATCGATTGTAAAAATCTTGCAGATTGGTAGTTTAAATTTTGTGCTATCAGCAGCGGTACCTGTTGAGACTAGTTCTACAATTATATGTTGTTCATCTGAGGGATAAATTTTGACAATTTCACTATGCAAATCGGCAAACAGGGTATTTAGCTTATTGTATTTAGTAATGGTTTGTCTCCGGGTTTGAATAGTCATCTCCGGTCCGAATGACGGGTCCTTAAAATCTGCTATTGGCGAATACAGTGTTGCCAGCTCGTTCCATTGGTGGTTATTGTAATATTCGAAATATTGTTGTACTATTTTCTCCTTCTTTGACGGATCCAAATTGGGTGTTTTTACCTGATCCTTGCAAGAACATACTGTAAAAATTATACTGAAAAGCAGCGCTACATTTTTCATACTAAAAGGATTATTTTTAAGTCCGATGAACTTCTTCCTATTTAAATTAAAAATACTAAAAAACATCCGATAAATCTTTATGTCATTAAATGTTTGGCTATTTTATTTCAACCATAAATCTTCAATTTTTAAATCTTTAAAAATTCGCTACTTTTTACTTTGTATCTTTGCCGCACAGAACTATTGAAGAAAAGAAATGCGAATTGATATTATAACGATTTTGCCGGAATTATTAAGAAGTCCGTTTGAGGCTTCTATTATGAAACGTGCTATTGACAAAGGTTTGGTCGAGGTACATTTTCATAATTTGCGCGATTATACGACAAACAAACAAAAAAGTGTCGACGATTATCCGTTTGGCGGTGGTGCCGGAATGGTGATGACGGTTCAACCCATTGATGCCTGCATCACACATTTGAAAAACGAACGTGAATACGACGACATCATCTATATGTCTCCGGATGGTGAAACTTTAAACCAAAAAATGGCCAATACCATGTCGATGTATGAAAACATCATCATTTTATGCGGTCATTATAAAGGGGTTGATCAAAGGGTTCGCGATCATTTTATTACAAGAGAAATCTCTATTGGTGATTATGTTTTATCGGGTGGAGAATTAGGTGCTTTGGTTTTATCCGATGCTTTGATCCGATTAATTCCGGGTGTTTTAAGTGACGAAACCTCTGCATTAACAGATAGTTTTCAAGACAATTTACTTTCGGGTCCGATCTATACTCGTCCCGCAGATTATAAAGGATGGAAAGTCCCGGAGGTTTTAACCAGTGGACATTTTGCCAAAATTGATAAATGGCGTGAGGATATGGCGTATGAGCATACTAAGAACAGACGTCCGGATTTGTTGGAGGAGAAATAGGTTTCACGTTTCAGGTTTCACGTTTCAGGTTTGAGTCTCAATCCTTGTCTCAGTTTACAGAATAAAAAATACAAATGTCACGCTGAGCGAAGTCGAAGCGCTTCGCTCAGCGTGACATTAAATTAGTACTAAGCACCCGGACTAAAAAACTTCAAAATAATTACTTGTACGTTTTTAGCTTTTTTCATACATTTATAAGATTGAATTACAGCAATTTAAAAAATAAAACTATGAAAAACGCACTACTAAAACTTACTTTTTGCCTTGTGTTTCTAATTTCAGCTACAGGTTTTGCACAGGCTTTAAACAAAAAGTCCTTAACCTCTGAATTAGGTAAAACAGAAGGAATTTCTTTAGATGCCAAACAGAAAAGCAGTTTTGACAAAGCCAATAATGACCTTGTTACCGGATTATTTGACATTGACAAAAAGAAACTCCCACAAGCAGACCGGGACAGTAAAATAGATGGTTTGTTTGACAAAAGAGATAAAAGCTTATCTTCTTCATTAGGAGCGGACAAATACACCGATGTGAAGAAAAAAACAGATAAAAACATCAAACAACTGAAACGAAAAGTTAAATTAGCCAAGCTCGTTCTGTAATTATCAATCAGAAAATTTCTTTGGTCGAAACGTTTGAGAACTAGTTTACAGTTTCAGTTCTCAGTCTCAGTTCTCAGTCTCAGTACGAAAACCAAAATTAGCAACTGACAGTCAGAATCTTACTTCTGAAAAACACTTAAAATTACAGACAATAAAAAAGTTGCAAATTAAAACTAAAGTTGTATTTTTGCAGCCGAATTAGACTAACCTCTGGCGAGATCCGTGAATGTTACTCTATAAAAAAACCATAATTAAAATTATCATGGCAGATTTAATGAAATTCGTTCAAACCGAATTAGTTGCTAAAAAAGATTTCCCTGTTTTCGGAGCTGGAGACACTATTACCGTTTTCTACGAAATTAAAGAGGGTGAAAAAACAAGAACTCAGTTTTTTAAAGGAGTTGTTATTCAAAGAAGAGGTTCTGGTAACACAGAAACTTTTACTATTCGTAAAATGTCAGGAGCTATTGGAGTTGAGCGTATCTTCCCAGTAAACTTACCAGCTTTACAAAAAATTGAAATCAACAAAAAAGGAGCTGTACGTAGAGCTAGAATTTTCTACTTCAGACAACTTACTGGTAAAAAAGCTAAGATTAGAGATAAAAGAAGATAATCATTTATCTTTTTGTCATAAAAAATCCGTTTCATATTATTTGAAACGGGTTTTTTTTATGCCTTCTTTTCAAATTAATAAAACCGTAATTTTTTAATATCAAAACGATCAATTTGATAATTTAAAGACTTCGAAATAACAATCTGATAATTTGTTTAATTCTCCTTAAAACGCAACCGTTTTCGGAGTGTTTTTATTATATTTGCTCCGCTCATTTTGAGCCGACTATACCTTTTAATTACCATTTCGCGGTAATACGATTATAAAAAAAAAGAAAATGACACAAAATTCAAAAATTTTTTACACCTTAACTGATGAGGCGCCATTGTTAGCGACTTACTCTTTTTTACCTATTGTTCAAGCGTTTACCGCAACGGCTGGTATTGCAATTGAAACAAGAGACATTTCGTTAGCAGGCAGAATTTTATCTAATTTTCCTGAGGTTTTGACAGATGCTCAAAAAACGGTTGATGCTTTGGCTGAACTTGGTCAATTGGCAACACAACCGGAAGCCAATATTATCAAATTACCAAACGTTTCTGCTTCAGTACCGCAATTAAAAGCGGCGATTACTGAATTGCAGTCACACGGTTATAACATTCCAAATTATCCGGAAGAGCCTCAAAACGATGCTGAAAAAGAAATCAAAGCTAAATATGCTAAAGTTTTAGGTTCTGCTGTAAATCCTGTTTTACGTGAAGGAAACTCTGACCGTAGAGCGCCAAGAGCGGTAAAAAACTTCGCGAAAGCAAATCCTCATTCCATGGGTGCGTGGTCTGCTGATTCTAAAACCAAAGTAGCTTCTATGCCAAATGGTGATTTCTACGGAAGCGAAAAATCACTTACTGTTACAGAAGCAAATGATGTAAAAATCGAATTTGTTGCTAAAGACGGCTCAACTACGGTTCTTAAAGCCAGTACTCCTTTAAAAGCAGGTGAGATTATTGACAGTTCTGTATTACACTTAAATGCTTTAAAAAGTTTTGTTGCTGAAACTATCGCAGAGGCAAAAAAAGAAGGTGTTTTGCTTTCTGTTCACTTAAAAGCTACGATGATGAAAGTTTCAGATCCAATTATCTTTGGCGCTATCGTTGAAGTTTATTTTGCTGATCTTTTCAAAAAATACGCAACTTTATTCAATGAATTAAACATCGACACCAGAAATGGTTTGGGTGATATTTACGCTAAAATTGCAGGAAGACCTGAGCAAGCTGAAGTAGAAGCTGCTATTGACGCTGCGATCGCTAACGGTCCTGCATTAGCAATGGTAAATTCTGATAAAGGAATTACCAACCTGCATGTTCCTTCTGACGTTATTGTTGATGCTTCTATGCCGGCAATGATTCGTACTTCAGGACAGATGTACAATAAAGAAGGAAAACAACAAGATACTATCGCTATTATTCCGGATCGTTCTTATGCCGGAATTTATACTGCAACTATTGATTTCTGTAAAAAACATGGTGCTTTTGATCCTAAAACAATGGGAAGTGTTCCTAACGTAGGTTTAATGGCTCAAAAAGCAGAAGAGTACGGATCTCACGATAAAACTTTCCAAATGAAAGAAGAAGGTGTTGTTCGTGTAGTTGATAAAAACGGAACTGTTTTGATGGAACAAAGTGTTGAAGCAAATGACATTTTCAGAATGTGTCAGGCTAAAGACGCTCCAATTCAGGACTGGGTTAAACTAGCGGTAAACAGAGCTCGTTTATCTGATACTCCGGCTGTTTTCTGGTTAGACGAAAACAGAGCGCATGACAGAGAATTGATCGTAAAAGTTCAAAAATATCTTAAAGACTACAATACTGTAAACTTAGACATCCGTATTTTAAATCCGGTTGCTGCTACAGAATTTACTTTAGACAGAATTATCAAAGGATTAGATACAATCTCTGTAACAGGAAACGTTTTACGTGATTACTTAACGGACTTATTCCCAATTTTAGAATTAGGAACTTCTGCTAAAATGCTTTCTATCGTTCCGTTAATGAACGGTGGTGGATTGTTCGAAACCGGTGCAGGGGGTTCTGCTCCTAAACACGTTGAGCAATTTACAGAAGAAGGTTATTTACGTTGGGATTCATTAGGAGAGTTTTTAGCACTTGGAGCTTCATTAGAGCACTTAGGTCAGACTTTAGACAATTCTAAGGCGCTTGTTTTATCTGAAACTTTAGATCAGGCAAACGACAAATTCTTGGCAAATGATAAATCTCCGGCACGTAAAGTAGGTCAAATTGACAACCGTGGTTCTCATTTTTACCTTGCTTTCTATTGGGCACAGGCATTAGCTGCTCAAAATAAAGATGCTGAATTAAAAGCGATTTTCACTCCAATTGCAGCTCAATTTGAAGCAAACGAAGCTAAAATTGATGCAGAGTTAATCAGTGCTCAGGGGAAACCTCAAACACTTGGCGGATACTATCAGCCAACTCCTGAATTAGTAAGCAAAGCAATGCGTCCGAGCGCTACATTCAATGCAATTCTTGCTGAAATAAAATCATAAGCAGTTTTTATTATATTGCTATTAAAGAAGACAACCTCAAACGGTTGTCTTTTTTTATTAACTCATATTTAACAATCGTTCGACACTATATTTTAATAAGAATTGTTAACTATGTATATCAAAACCACGACAATGATTCCAAAAAAAATTAACATTTTTATTCTTCTTGTTCTAACAACTCTCACTTCATTTTCTCAAGAAAAATTCACATTAAGCGGTACCATAAATGACTTTAAAAATAATGAAACCTTAATCGGGGTAAACATTTATATTCCTTCCTTAAAAATCGGAACTACAACAAATGAATACGGTTTTTATTCCTTAACTATTCCCTCCGGTAAACACGAAATCGAAATCAGTTATGTGGGCTATCAAACCATTCAAAAAACAATTGACTTAAATCAAAACACTAAAACTAATTTTTCGCTACAGGAAGGTGGTGAAGAACTTCAAGAAGTTGTAATTACGGATAACAAAGGTAAGATCAACATCAAATCGCCTGAAATGAGCACCAATAAACTTTCGATTTCAACCATCAAAAAAATGCCGGTTGTTATGGGTGAAGTCGATGTTTTGAAATCGATTTTGTTACTTCCGGGTGTTACCAATGCCGGTGAAGGTGCTTCGGGATTTAATGTCAGAGGTGGTGGAGCAGATCAGAATTTAATTTTGTTAGATGAAGCCACTATATTTAACTCTTCGCACGTATTTGGATTCTTTTCGGTTTTCAATCCCGATGCTATTAAAGATTTAAAACTATACAAAGGCGGAATTCCGGCACGATACGGCGGAAGAGCCTCCTCTGTCCTCGATATTTACCAAAAAGACGGAAGCAGTAAAGGTTTTCATATGAATGGCGGAATCGGATTGATTTCGAGCAGATTGCTGGCAGAAGGTCCACTGGTAAAAGACAAAGGTTCATTTTTGATTGGAGGAAGAGCTTCTTACGCCCATCTGTTTTTAAAATTATCTGAAGACCAAAAAGATAATGCTGCCTATTTTTATGATTTGAATACTAAATTGAGTTATAAATTAAATGACAACAACAGCTTGTATTTATCTGGGTATTTTGGTCGCGATGTTTTTAGTATTAATAAAAGTTTCTCGAATACTTACGGAAATACAACTTTAAATCTTCGTTGGAATCATCTGTTTTCCAGTAAAGTATTCTCCAATTTATCTTTAATTTACAGTGATTATTACTACGGTCTTGATTTAGATTTGGTAGGTTTCAAATGGGATTCTGGAATTAAAAACTACAACATCAAATACGATTTCAAACATTATATTTCAGATAAGTTCAAATTGAATTATGGTATAAACGGAATTTACTACGGATTTAATCCCGGAACGATCAAACCGACCGGAACTACTTCAGGAATTAATCCCGATCAATTAGACAAAAAATATGCTTTTGAACCTGCTGTTTATATCGATGCCGAAAGTCAGTTTTCAAAAAGAATTACCGTTTCTTACGGATTGCGTTACAGCTTATTTTATCGTTTAGGCGAATCTACTATTAATTATTATGACAACGACAGTCCGGTTGTTTTTGACTCTAATACGCAGATTTATAAAAAGGGAACTCCAATCTCAACGAAGTTTTATGGCAAAAATAAGGTTATTCAGAGTTACGATAATCTGGAGCCAAGATTCGCAATTTCTTATCAATTAAACGATGATGAGGCCTTAAAAGCCAGTTACAACAGAATGGCGCAATACCTTCAATTGATTTCGAATACCTCATCACCCACTCCGCTTGACGTCTGGATGCCTAGTGACAATTACATCAAACCTCAAATCGCCGATCAGGTTGCCTTGGGTTATTTTAGAAACATCAACAACGGAGCTTACTCGCTTGAAGTTGAAGCGTATTATAAAAAAGTTCAAAACCGTTTAGACTATATTGATGGTGCCGATCTGATTGCCAATGATGCTATTGAACAGGTCATTCTAAACGGACGCATGAGATCGTATGGTCTAGAACTAATGCTTAAAAAAAATGAAGGCAAATTTAACGGATGGGTTTCTTATACCCTCTCCAAATCAGAACAACAAACACCGGGAAGAACTCCGGAAGAAACCGGAATAAACGATGGTCGCTGGTACAACTCTGTTTATGATAAAACACATAATTTAGCGATTACATCGGCTTATAATTTAAACGAAAAATGGTCTTTTGGTGCTAACTTTACTTTACAATCCGGACAGCCTGTTACCTATCCGAATGCGCAATACGAATATTTAGGAATAACGGTACCAAGCTACGGATTGAGAAATGAAAATCGTCTACCTGCTTACCATCACCTGGATATCTCGGCAACTTTGACACCAAGAAAAAACAAAGACAGAAACTGGAAGGGAGAATGGGTTTTTAGTATTTACAATCTATATAATCGCCAAAATGCGGCCTCTATTAACTTCCGTCAAAATGTGGACACCGGTGCAAACGAAGCGGTGAAAACCTCCATTTTTGGGATGGTACCGGCAGTAAGTTACAATTTCAAATTTTAAAAATTATTTTCTTCCAAAGAAAAACAAAAGATAAACCATGAAAAAAGCAAGTTTTTTAATCGTACTTTTTATATCCCTTTTCTTCACAAGCTGTGAAGAAGTTGTTGATGTAGAATTGGATACCGCACCTCCAAAACTAGTAATCGAAGCGGCTATAACCTGGCAAAAAGGAACCTCCGGGAATCAACAAATTATAAAACTAACCACTACAACGGGTTATTTTCAAAACGTAATTCCAACGGTTTCGGGTGCTGTTGTGTCTATAAAAAATAGCAAAAATGAACAATTCAATTTTATAGAAAGCCCTAAAAAAGGTCAATATGTTTGTACCACTTTCAAACCTGAAATTGAGGAAAATTATACTTTGACAGTGGTTAGTGGCGGAAATACGTATACGGCAAGTGAGATTTTAAAATCAGTAGCTCCGATCACTCGACTGGAACAAAACAACGAAGGCGGTATTACCCGAAAAGATATTGAAGTAAAAGCTTTTTATACAGATCCTGGCGATGCAGAAAATTATTATCTATTTAAATACACCTATTCCAGCAAAGTAACGTCTACCTTTTATGCTTCCGAAGATAAATTTTACCAAGGAAATGAAATTTTCAGCAGCTCGGATGATGATGAGTTAAAACCCGGAGATCAAGTTGAAATTATCCATTACGGAATCTCAAAATCGTACTATAATTATATGAATATTTTAGTGAGCATTGCCGGAAATAATAGCGGAGGCCCTTTTCAAGCTCCTCCTGCGACAGTAAAAGGAAACATCATTAATACAACCGATAAACCGAATTATCCTTTGGGTTATTTTTCTCTTACCGAAACGGATTCAAAAAAATATACTATCGAATAACACCCAGACAAATGGAAGCCAGAATTGAAATTGCAGCAGAAAAGAAACTCATCGGAAAATACATTGCCATGTCTTTCCTGGACAATAAAACCTTTCAGTTGTGGTCGTCTTTCATGCCGCATCACAAAGAAATAAAAAACAAAATTGGAACTGATTTGTATTCGTTGGAAGTTTTCCCCGTCGGTTATTTTAATGAATTTGACCCCAAAAATGATTTTGAGAAATGGGCAGCGGTTGAAGTTTCTAATTTCAGTGAAATACCGTCAGGAATGGAAGATCTCGTCATTCCTTCCGGATTATATGCTGTTTTTATTCATGAAGGAGAAAATACGAAAGCCCATAAAACCTATCATTCTATATTTGTAGAGTGGTTACCAAACTCGACTTACACGGTTGACGATCGCCCGCATTTTGCCATAATGGGAGAAAAGTACAAAAAAGACGATCCGAATTCGGAAGAAGAAATCTGGATTCCAATAAAAAATAAAATTTAGAAACCATGTCAATCAAAACACTACAATCACTTTTTGAACGGGATCTTACTAAATTGAAACTCGAAATTGAATCGTATCAGGATGAATCTAAAATTTGGGTCATCGATAAAAACATTCTAAATTCAGGTGGAAATCTTTGTTTGCATCTTATTGGAAACATCAATCATTTTATCGGTGCGCAAATTGGCAAAACCGATTACATTAGAAATCGGGAGTTAGAATTTTCGCAAAAAGACGTACCAAGAACTGTATTGGTTCAAAAAATTGAGGACACCTTAGCTGTAGTAAATCAAACTCTTGACACGCTGGACGAAGCTGATTTAGAAACCATTTACCCGCTAATTGTTTTTGAAAAAGAAATGACAACGGACTTTTTTCTGGTGCATCTTGCGACGCATTTAGCGTATCATCTAGGGCAAATCAATTACCACAGAAGATTGCTGGATACAGCGAAATAAAAAAAGATTTCGAAAAAAAATCTAAACCCTCAACCTATGTAAATGTTTTAAAAATTAGAATTAAGTAACCTTTGTCCTTCACAATTCTAATTTTTAAAACATGAAACATTTACTTTCAATCTTATTCTTTATTTGCGGCTTATCTGCTGAAGCACAAACTTTCAAAAATCCTGAATCTCTATTTGATCCAACACCTTATGGTTTCAGTCATGCCTCTTCCGTAAAAGCAAATGGTAACCTCGTTTACATTTCGGGGCAAAGTGGCGGTCTAGGCAAGGAACATCTTTTGAGTTCCGATTTCAGAGAGCAAGTTCAAGTTGCCTTGAAAAATCTCACAACGGTTCTGGACAGTTACCATTTAAAACCGGAAAATGTCATGAAAGTGACCCTTCTGATCGTCGATCATTCTTCAGAAAAATTAAAAATATGGGAAGAAGAAATTCGCCAAACATGGAAAAACAAACCCTTTCCTGCCAGTACCCTAATTCCCGTTACCAAACTGGCAATTGACGGAATGTTAATTGAAGTAGATGCCGTTGCTTTCCAACCAATAAAATAAATTGGTACCCAGTCAAAGCCTATAACTTTCGTACATTTGCAGCACATTTCAAATCAAAACGCTAAATGTCTTCACACCATATCGTACGCGACGACCAGGAACCGGCTTTAATCATTGCTAACGGAGCAGCTTGCCATCCGGAATTATTAGGACAACTGCTCGAATGGTCTCCATTGGTTATCGTGCTGGATTCTGCCATCGAAAGAGTTATTGAGTTAGGCATAAAAGTCGATGTCCTTTTAGGCGATTTTGATCGTGGTTTTGATCCTGAAATTTACAAAACCACTCAATATCCGATTGAGATTGTACACACCCCCGATCAAAACAAAACCGATTTAGAAAAAGCTTTTGACTATTTAATTGATCGAAAAATACCTGCTGCAAACGTTGTTTGGGCCACCGGAAAACGTGCCGATCATACGATAACCAACTTAACCAATATTGTTCGCTATCGAAATTTGCTTAAAATTGTCATTCTCGACGATCATTCTAAGATATTTCTGCTTCCGAATAAATTTGAAAAATGGTACACGGCCAAAACACCCATTTCATTAATTCCGATTGGAGTTGTAAATGGTATTTTCTCCACTAATCTGAAATATCCATTAGAAAACGATACGCTTACAATTGGTTACAGAACCGGCAGCAGTAATTCTGTTGCAAAAGACGGGTTGGTTACGATTACACATTCCGACGGTGATTTATTGCTAATGGAATGTATGGATTAATTCCCTCTAAACCAGACAGTTTGTATTTCACTGTTCTATTTAACTGCAAGGGTCGCAAGGTTTTATTATAGCATCACAACTCTATTTTAATTTAACACCTATTTTTTTGCACGCAGATTTAGCAGATTGCGCAGATTTTTTTTATAAGAGGCAAAGATCAGCCTAATCTGCTAAATCTGCGTGCAAAAGAAAATATTTGCGAACCTATACTTTATTTTAATCGTAAAGTTTAGTTATAGCTTTGCGAACCTTGCAGTTAAATTTCCTAACCACAAAGTCTGCAAAAAGAAAACAAATGGCCCGAAAAGCTTTAAAAAGTGGCTCTCTACGCCATTATAAAGAAAACCTTTTCACAAAACTGACACTATTCTGTCAAGGCTAGGACAATCCTTTTCATAAGAGCATCTTCACAAAAAAGGAATGACTATCTTTGCACCCAAATTCACAAAATGAAAGCAATAGACAATTCCGAAAAAAACAATTTACATCCTAGAAATCTGCATCGCTCCCGATATGATTTCGAACTTCTTATTACCAATTGTCCGGAATTAAAAAAGTACGTGGCCGTAAATGTTCACGGAGTAGAAACTATTGATTTCAGTGATCCAAAGGCTGTAAAAGCACTTAATAAAGCACTATTACAAACCTACTACGACATTCAGAATTGGGACATTCCTTCTGATTATCTTTGTCCTCCAATTCCGGGACGTACCGATTATATTCACTATCTGGCTGATTTATTAGCAGAAACGAATAACGGAATCATTCCTGAAGGAAATTCTGTTTTAGGTTTAGATATCGGAACGGGAGCAAATTGCATCTATCCGATATTAGGGAACGCTATTTACGATTGGAGTTTTGTAGGAACTGATATTGACTTAAAGGCAATTCAAAACTGCAGTAAAATTATCGAAGCCAATCCAAAACTTATTGACGCGATAAGTTTACAGCAACAAACGGAATCCCGTTTTATATTCAAAAACATCGTCACACCGGAAGATCGTTTTACATTCACCATTTGCAATCCTCCTTTTCATGCTTCTGCCGAAGATGCCAATCAAAGCACCGTTAGAAAAGTTTCAAATTTAAATCCGAAAGAAAAGAAGAAAACAAATCCTGTTTTAAACTTTGGAGGTCAAAATGCAGAATTATGGTGCGATGGCGGCGAAATAGGTTTTGTCACGCAGATGATTTACGAGAGTGCTAAATACCCGATGCAATGTTTATGGTTTACTACTTTGGTTTCTAAAAGAGATAATCTTTCCAGTATTTACAGAACTTTAAACAAGGTAAATGCTGCTGCCATAAAAACAATAGATATGGCTCAAGGCCAAAAAACAAGTCGTATTATAGCATGGACTTTTTTGACTGAGGCGCAACAAAAGGCTTTTAAAATTTAAGAATCTAAAATCTTTTTTTCTGTTTTTGTTTCGTAACTTCGGGTAAATTATAGTATTATGAACACTATTGAACTTAAAAACATTTTGATTTCGGAAATCGAAAAGATTGATGATGCCTCTTTTTTATCTGCTCTAAAAACCATCCTGGACAGTCGGAATACTGCAATAAAAAATTATTCGGAACAATATAATAACGAACTAAAAGTAGCAGAAGAAGAAATTCGAAGCGGAAATTTTTATTCTCATGAAGAAGTTAAGGATAAAATAGAGCAATGGAAAAAGAAATAATCTGGTCAAAAACTGCCCAAGATCAACTTAAAAAAATCTATTTTTATTTGGTAAAAGAGTCCAAAACCCAGAGTATTCCAAATAAGATAATTGATGCCATTTACAATTCGACTACAGTTCTTAGTACAAATTGGGAAATCTACGAATTAGATGAAATGAAACTTTCGAACAAAGGCAATTATCGTGCTTTTGAAATCTACAGTTATCGAATTTCCTATAAAATCAATCCACAATCTATTTACATTTTAAGAATTCGGCACACTAGCAGAACTCCTAAAACCTTATAATTATGATAGTTTAAAATAAAATTCTAATACGATAATCCATTCCATCAGCGTAACTTTATAGGATATTGAATTTTTCATTATGCTAAAACTATCTCTACAATTTGCGTTATTATTTTTATTGGCCGGCTGTGCTTCTTCCAAAAAAATAAAATTTGATGATTATATTTTTCAAACAAAAACGGAAAAGGGCGCTTACATCAACTCCTACGACAAAGCTTTAAAACTTTGGGATGTTCCCTATACGGAAGAAAATATCCAAACTGATTTTGGAATTGCTCATATTATAGTAGCCGGACCCAAAAATGGAAAAGATTTGGTTTTGCTACACGGCATGGATGCCAGTTCTACCATGTGGTATCCAAATATAAAAACTTTAGTAAAAACACATCGTGTCTATGCCATCGACTTTCTGATGGAACCCGGCAAATCAACTTTAACGACAAAAGCGCTTTCATCAGAAGAGATAGTGATTTGGTACAATCAGATTTTCAATTATTATAAATTAAAAAACTTTGATATTGTGGCCGCTTCACGTGGAGGCTGGACGGCAACACTATTAGCTACTCAAAAAGAAAATTCAATTGATAAAATAGTTTTATTAAGTCCTGCACAAACGTTTAAATCTATTGATAAAATGAGAAAAACGACTTCTGCCTTACTGCTTAAGCTGTTCCCAAACGAAAAAAGATTCACTAAAACACTAAACACCTTTGCTACACATCCCGAAAACATAAATCCTGCTTATAAAAGACAATTTTATCTGGCGAATAAATATGCCAAATCGAATTCAAATATGCTCAATATGCGACCTTTTTCGGATGACGAATTGAAGTCGATTCAAAATCCGGTTTTAGTTTTAATTGGAGATCATGACGTTATCAATTCTGATGAAAGTTTAAAACGTGCACAGAAATATTTAGTTAATAGCAAGACCAAAATCATCAAAGATGCCGGACATTTCTTAAGTACTGATCAGCCTAAAGTTGTAAATGAGGCTGTTACTGACTTTTTAAATGATAAAAAACCTACTTCAAATCTCTAAAAAAAAATATTTTTAGCAACATAAAATAGAAATATGTGTCAATAGTCTAAAAATCAATCGTTTTCTTATACTAAGCAAGAATTTCAATACGAAATTACATACTTTTACAAATACAGTATAAACTTTTTAGAAGTTCGCTAAATAGAGCGAAGTATACCACCTCAATCTGCTGTAGATTAAATCAGTCACGAATTAGAAAAGTGACAATTACAATATTAGGTCGGAGACTTATTGAATAAAAATTCCAAAACAAATTCAAATCCAAAAATAATTTATAGTAGTCCCATCTTCTATTTAAAATTATTTTTTTGCTTTCATATTAATTAACCAAACTAATATAAACCAAGATTATGAAAAAGAATTTATTCAAAAACCAACTGTTTTTACGACTCAAAAAAGCGTCGCTCACATCATTTGTACTCGCTATTATTTTAGCAAACAGCAACAATCTTAACGCTAGTGAGACTTCGAAAAACGGAAAAAACACCATTCTAACAAATCAAAACAAAGAGATTGATCTGGTCAGAGGAAAAGTTGTTGATGACACAGGATCATCTTTACCGGGAGTTACGGTATTGGTAGTAGGTACCAAAAAAGGAGCCGTTACAGATATTGACGGAAACTATACTATTGAAGCCAAAGTTGGTGACGTACTACAATTTTCGTACGTAGGTTTACAAACCAAAACCGTAACAGTTGACGGACCAATCGTAAATGTTACGCTATCGGGAGGTAGTGGCGAAACGTTGGAGAATATCGTTATTATTGGATCACGTAATCCTACCCGAACTGTTACAGAATCAGCCGTTCCTATAGATGTTATTGCAATGAAAGATATTGCTACACAAGGTGCACAAACCAATCTGAATCAGATTTTGAACATGGTGGCGCCTTCCTTTACCTCCAATACCCAAACAGTAGCCGATGGAACGGATCACCTTGATCCGGCACAATTAAGAGGTTTAGGCCCCGATCAGGTATTGGTTTTAGTAAACGGTAAAAGAAGACATACCTCCTCTTTAGTCAACATAAACGGAACACCGGGAAGAGGGTCTGTAGGAACCGATTTGAATGCAATTCCTGCTTTCGCTCTCGAAAAAATAGAAGTACTTCGAGATGGAGCTTCCGCTCAATATGGTTCAGACGCTATTGCGGGAGTGATTAACCTTAACATAAAAAAAGACACCAAAAAATTAGATGTCAATCTCTTTTCAGGAAGTAATTTTTCGAGAAATGCAAACGATCACAGAGGTGGAAATGATGGAAACCATTACCAAATGGATCTTAATTACGGAACTAATTTAGGCAAAGAAAAAAGTTTTATTAACCTGACAGGAAGCTTACAACTAAGAGATGCTACAAGCAGAGCTGATGATGCCGCAGGTACGATCTATAATGCTTATAATGCGATTGAACAAAGAGCTTCTGAAGACGGAATAAACATAAATTCTATGTTTGGAAATATTACCAATACTCCAAATTCTGCTCAGATTATAAACTTAATAAAAGGTTATGCTCCAGAGGTAAGTTATTTTACTCCAACACAACAAACCGCTATCACTAATGCCACAACAATTTCGCAATTGCAAACGGCATTAAATTTTGATGCCACAGACGGAGAGTTGGCTTACAGAAAGCTGGAGAGAAAAAACTTTAACATGAGAGTAGGTCAATCTGCATTTAAAAGTGTTCAGTTCTTTTTGAATGCTGCTTACCCTATTAATGATAAATTAGAAGTTTATGTTTTTGGAGGAACCAGTTACAGAGAAGGGGAATCTGCCGGTTTTTTCAGAAGACCGAATCAGTCCAGATCGTACACCGGTTTATACTTAAATGGTTTCTTACCCGAAATCCATTCTACCATTAATGATATTTCTGCCGCGACGGGACTTAGAGGTACCATTTTTAAAGATTGGCATTTTGATTTGAGTAACACCTACGGTCGAAATGCTTTTGATTATAATATAGAAAATACGGTAAATGCTACACTAAGGGAAGGCTCTCCTACTGAGTTTGATGCGGGAGGCTTACGTTTTGCTCAAAATACGACAAACTTTGATATGAGCAAAAAAATCAATACCCTAAACATCGCTTTTGGTGCCGAGTATCGCTACGAACTGTACGGTATCAATGCCGGAGTTCCCGATTCTTATAGTCAATACGACATTAATGGAAATGTAGTAACCGGTACGACACCTGCCAACATAAGAGTTACCGATTTCTATGGCGCAGCCAGACCTGGTGGAGCGCAGGTTTTCCCTGGATACAGAGCAGAAAATGCAAAAGATGAAAAAAGAAACAGTGTTGCCGTTTATACCGATTTAGAGCTAGATGTAACCGAAAAATGGTTGTTAAACGGAGCTGTTCGTTTTGAAAATTATTCCGATTTTGGAAGCACTACTAATTTTAAAATCGCAACCCGTTATAAACTTACAGACAACATCAATTTACGTGGTGCTTTCTCAACAGGATTTAGAGCTCCATCTTTACATCAGATTTATTACGAATCGACTGCAACACAATTTACAGGTGGAGTTCCTTTTGAAGTAGGAACTTTTAGCAACGATTCCAGAATAGCACAATTACTTGGAATTCCGAAACTAAAACAAGAAGAGTCAACCAGTGTAAGTGCCGGATTTACTGCGAAAATTCCAGCAGCCAACATTACAATAACGGCAGACGCTTACTATATAAAAATTGATGACAGGGTGGTACTTACCGATCAATTTACCCCAACACCTCTCACCCAGTCTCTGTACGATGCAGCAGGTGCGAATGCGGCAACTTTTTTTGCCAATGCAATTGACACCGAATCCAAAGGAATTGATGTCGTAATTACCAACAAACTAAACTTAAATGAAAATCTGACTTTAAAAAATGATTTATCAGGTACTTTTTCAAAAACACGCAAAGTAGGAAACATCAATGCATCACCAATACTAGAAGCTGCAGGACAGGTAAACACTTATTTTTCAGAGTCTTCAAGAGTTTATTTGGAAGAAGCAGTACCAAGAGTAAAAGTAAACTTGACGAACAGCCTTACCTACAAAAAATTCGATTTCTTTTTAAGAAACGTGTATTTTGGAGAAGTAACAGATCCAAACGTTGCTGATGTAAACGGTGATGGCTTGGTAGGTGCCACTATCGTAAATGGTAAAGCAGTAGAAAACGAACACCCGGTTTGGGGAGGAAGAGTGATTACTGATATGTCAGTAGGTTTTAAAATTAGTCCTATTACTAAAATTATAATTGGTGCAAACAATGTTTTTGATATTTATCCGGACAAAAACCTGGGCCCACAAACGGCAAGAAGAGCTAATGGTGTTGATGCAAATGGAAATGTAACCTATGCAGCAGCTCCGACTTCTATCGATTTATCCAATCAAAATCAATTTGTGTATTCCAGAAATGTATCGCAGTTTGGTCAAAACGGACGCTTTGTTTTTGCCAGATTAAGCTTTAGTTTCTAAATCATTCCTGATTTTTTACTTATTCAGAAAAGTCGTTAACATTAGTTTGTTAACGGCTTTTTTTTGAATTCTACTTTGAGCCAAAAAAAGAAATCAAACTCGTATATTTGTAAATAAGAACTTTTATTATACGAAATGGATTTTAAAGTAGTTTCCGATTATAGTCCAAAAGGCGATCAGCCGCAAGCCATTCAAAAACTCACACAAGGAGTTGTTGATGGCGAAAAATATCAAACTTTATTAGGAGTTACAGGTTCAGGAAAAACGTTTACTGTAGCCAATGTTATTCAGGAAGTGCAGAGGCCTACTTTGGTTTTAGCGCATAACAAAACTTTGGCCGCTCAGTTGTATTCCGAATTCAAGCAATTTTTCCCTGATAATGCGGTTGAATATTTCGTTTCTTATTACGACTATTACCAACCCGAAGCTTTTATGCCCGTAACCGGGGTTTTCATTGAAAAAGATTTATCTATCAATGAAGAACTGGAAAAAATGCGTTTGAGCACTACCTCTTCCCTACTTTCAGGTCGACGAGATATTTTGGTTGTGGCATCCGTTTCTTGTTTATACGGTATCGGAAATCCGGTTGAATTCCAGAAAAACGTAATTGCAATAGAAAAAGATCAAGTTATTTCCCGAACCAAATTATTGCATAGTTTGGTTCAAAGTTTATATGCCAGAACTGAAGCCGATTTTACACCCGGAACTTTCAGAATCAAGGGTGACACTGTTGAAGTTTATCCGAGTTATGCTGATGATGCTTTTAGAATTCACTTTTTCGGAGACGAAATCGAAGAAATAGAATCTTTCGATGCCAAGACTTCTCAAGTAATAGAGAAATTCAATAAACTGACAATTTATCCGGCTAACATGTTTGTGACTTCTCCGGATGTTTTACAAGGTGCTATCTGGGAAATTCAACAAGATTTAGTAAAACAAGTCGATTATTTTAAGGAAATCGGAAAACATCTGGAAGCAAAACGTTTGGAAGAACGTACCAATTTTGACTTAGAAATGATTCGGGAATTGGGTTATTGCTCGGGAATTGAGAATTATTCGCGTTATCTTGACGGAAGAGATGCCGGAACAAGACCTTTCTGTTTACTGGATTATTTTCCAGACGACTATCTGATGGTAGTGGACGAAAGTCACGTAACGGTTTCGCAAGTTCATGCCATGTACGGAGGCGACAGAAGCCGTAAAGAAAATTTGGTAGAATACGGTTTTCGATTACCAGCTGCAATGGACAACAGACCTTTGAAATTCGAAGAGTTTGAAGCCATGCAAAATCAGGTCATTTATGTTTCTGCAACTCCCGCCGATTATGAGTTACAAAAATGTGATGGTGTTTATGTAGAACAAGTTATTCGTCCGACAGGATTGTTGGACCCTATTATAGAAATTCGTCCAAGTTTGAACCAGATTGATGATTTAATCGAAGAAATTCAGGTGCGTTGTGAATTAGACGAAAGAGTTTTGGTCACTACTTTAACCAAAAGAATGGCCGAAGAATTGGCGAAATATTTAACCAAAGTGAATATTCGTTGTCGTTACATTCACTCCGATGTTGACACTTTGGAACGTATCGAAATCATGCAGGATTTGCGAAAAGGTATTTTTGATGTTTTAATTGGAGTTAACTTACTTCGTGAAGGATTGGATTTACCTGAAGTTTCCCTGGTTGCCATCCTTGACGCTGATAAAGAAGGATTCCTGCGCAGTCACAGATCGTTGACACAAACTATTGGTCGTGCGGCAAGAAATCTAAATGGTAAAGCCATTATGTATGCGGATAAAATCACTGCCAGTATGCAAAAAACAATTGACGAAACCAACTATAGAAGAACCAAACAGATCAATTTTAATACTGAAAACAACATTATACCACAGGCACTAAAGAAAAAAATCGAAAGTGCTTTTACGAAAAATCCATTGGTTGAATATGAATTAGGTCATACTCTGACTACTGCAGCAGAACCTAATACGGCTTATATGTCTAAGGCTGATTTAGAAAAAATGATTCGCGAGAAACGAAAATCAATGGAAAAAGCAGCCAAAGATCTGGACTTTTTACAAGCAGCCAAATTGCGTGACGATATCAAAAAACTACAGGAACAATTGCCTTAATTGTGTTGTTCCTGAAAAACTTTTAGCAACACTTTAGGATCAATCAAAGCGTTTGGTGCTTTTTGCATCAGATCTAAAATTCGTTTTGTTGCAATTGGATTCAAACCCATCTCAATTGCGATCTGTTGTATTGCTGATGCTTCCTTTTCGTGCAAAACGCCATCACAATGCATAATCAAAGCCAGTCTGTAAAATTGCTGAATACGCTGAAACTCCGATTTTATGGCTAACGGTGAAGTTTCCTGATGAAATAAATCCTGAAATTCTTTTTTATCGATATTCAATTCCTGCGCTACCAGCCACAAAAACTCCAATTCGCGTTTGTGCAACTGACCATCAACTGTTGAGAACGCAATCATTTCTAAAAGTAAACTTCTCTTTTGTTCTTCGGTATTCATCAATTTATTATTTTTAGCTAAATTATTGTTTTTAAATCTAAAACACAAAAAAACACATGATTCGGCTATTCTTCTTTTTCGTTTTCCTTGGGACAATCTTTAGCAGTACTGCGCAAGAAAGCACGGCATCAAAAAATGTTTCGACTTTCACTATTGAAGCTCCTCAGCTAAAAACCACCAAAAAAATATGGATTTATTTACCTGAAAATTATTCCACCTCAATAAAGAAAAAGTATCCTGTATTCTACATGCATGATGCTCAAAATTTGTTTGACTCCAAAACTTCCTACGCAGGAGAATGGAATGTCGACGAAAAACTGGACAGCCTAAAAGCTCAAGTGATTGTTGTTGGAATTGAACATGGAAATGACAAACGAACAGATGAGCTAACGCCTTATAAAAATGAAAAGTATGGAGGCGGAAATGCCGATAATTACCTTGAGTTTATCGTTAAAACCCTAAAACCATATATCGATAAAAACTACAGAACCAAGCCCGATGTTAAAAACACCACTATTATGGGAAGCTCCCTTGGTGGATTGGTTTCGTATTATGCGGCATTCCAATATCCGAAGGTGTTTGGGAAAGCAGGCGTTTTTTCACCTTCCTTTTGGTTTTCGAACGATATTTACACTTTAACAGAAAAAGCACCTAAAATAAAGACCAAATTTTACTTTTTGTGCGGTGACAACGAAGATGACGATATGGTAAAAGATATGACTAAAATGGAGCGGTTGCTGGACAAAAACCGTTGCTACTGTCTGCATCTTACGCGATCAAAAATTGTGAAAGGCGGCCAGCATAATGAAAAACTCTGGCGGGATAATTTTGTGACCGCTTTTTTATGGTTGAATTAAAAAAACACAGCATATGGAATTGATTTTAAGAGCATACGATCTAAAACTAAAACACACCTTTACCATCTCCAGAGAGTCAATTGATTTTCAGCCTTCGTTGATCGTTGAATTAAAAAGTGATGGTTTTTCGGGTTTTGGAGAAGCAACTTCGAATCCGTATTACAAAACGACAGTTCCTGTAATGATAGCGGATTTAGAAAAAATAAGAGCTGTTATCGAAGCCACAGAAAACGAAACTCCCGAAGTATTTTGGGCAAAAATATATCCTTATCTAAAACAGGATATGTTTGCTTTATGTGCTTTAGATTTGGCTTACACGGATTTGTACGCCCGTAAAAAAGACAAAAAACTGTATGACTTATGGGGGTATTCGATCGACAAAAACCCAATGACAGATTACACAATAGGGATTGCTTCTATCGAAAAAATGGTCGCCAAAATGCAAGAACTTCCATGGCCAATTTATAAAATTAAACTGGGAACTAAAGAAGATATTGCCATCGTAAAAGAACTTAGAAAACACACCGACGCCATTTTCAGAATCGATGCCAACTGCGATTGGGACGTCGACGAAACCATCAATAATTCGATCGAATTAAAAAAATTGGGGGTTGAATTTCTCGAACAACCCATAAAAGCCGATAATTGGGAGGGCCACCGAGAGATTTTCAAACACTCAGCCTTGCCCGTAATTGCAGATGAAAGCTGTATCCTTGAAGAAGATGTTGCAAAATGTCACCATCATTTTCACGGAGTAAATGTCAAATTGGTAAAATGCGGCGGACTAACTCCGGGGAAACGCATGATTGAAGAAGCCAAAAGACTAGGTCTAAAAACAATGGTAGGCTGTATGACCGAATCTACAGTGGGAATTTCGGCCATTGCTCATTTATTGCCGCAATTGGATTATGTTGATATGGATGGGGCATTGCTTTTAGCACAAGATATTGCCACTGGAGTAACCATAAAAGATGGTATTATCAGCTATTCTGAGCTCAATGGAACAGGTGTAAAGTTAATTCGTTGAACATACTAATTTAACACATAGTTTTTATTGATTTATAAAAAGGCGTTTCACTTGTTTGGAAGACACATAGCTGTATGTTCGAAAGAAGTATGTTTTTTTTACTAAATCGCTCAAGAAATCAACTAAAATATAAAGTTTAATGAAAGTCAATCAATTTCCGGATCGAATTATTGAGATAGACCAAGAATCGTATTTGTATTTTGGCGGAACAGCTTATCTGGGTTTATCTGTCCACAAGGCTTTTCAGGACTTGGTAATTAAAAACATTCTGAAATGGGGAACTACCTACGGAAGTTCCAGAAATGCAAACGTTAAACTCACCGCTTATGATAACGGTGAACTTTTTTTGGCAAAACATATTAAAGCTGAAGCTGCCGTAACAGTCTCTTCGGGAATGCTGGCCGGAAAAATTGTAATCGATGAATTGAATAAAGAAACGGATTGTTATTTTCATTTCCCGGATGCACACCCTGCAATTAAAGCCAATAACAGCCTTCCAGTTTTTATTGATGCTAAAATCAATCCGAGATTAGTAGATGCAACGCTGGAGCGCATTACGATTCTTACGGATGCAGTTCCTTCTTATCAAACAAAAGCGATTGATTTATCGATTTTAAAAGAAATTCCAAATCATAAAGCCATTACTTTGGTTGTCGACGAATCGCATTCTCTCGGCATTTTAGGTAAAAATGGCTCGGGAATTTACTCTGAAATACAACTTCCGATTAAACGCAAAATTTTGGTTTCTTCTTCAGGAAAGGCTTTTGGTTTGACGGGAGGAGTTATTGCGGGTGATTTAGCATTCATCAATCAAATAAAAAAACTGGACACGTTTATTTCAGCCGCCGGTATGAATCCTGCTTTTGTACAAACGCTGGCGGAAGCTGCTGGAATTTATCAAAGTCAGCATGAAAAACTTTTAGACAATCTGAGTTATATTGATTCCAAACTCTTTAAAAACGAAACGATAAAGTTTAATAAAACCTATCCTTTATTATACATCGAGATTGACCGGATAACGGAAATTCTTAAGGAAAATAAAATTATAATCGCCAATTTCAAATATCAGGAAAACGCTAAAGACATCAATCGCATTGTGATTACAGCGAATCATTTGAGATCAGATTTAGACCGGATAATTAATGTTCTAAACGAATACAACTCGGATTCAGAGTAAAAAGAGTTTAACACGAATTGCACTAATTATCACTAATTACGTTGCGCTTACAATTTAATTCGTGATAATTCGTGTAATTCGTGGCAAAAAAATAATAAGTCTAATTCAATAGCGCAGATCAAATAATTAACGTTTTAAACGACTATAATTTGGACTCAAAGTAAAAAGGGTTTGACACGAATTACACTAATTTTCATTAATTGCGTTACGATTAAAATATAATTCGTGGAAAATCGTGCAATTCTTGTCAAAAAATCATAAGCCCAATTCAATAAATTGCAATCTGATTGTTTTTAAAACGTACCTTTGTAAAAAATTAAACAATGACGAACAACGATATCCTAAAAAAACTTCGTGTAGCTTTAATGCTGCGTGATGACCAAATAGTTGAGATTTTAGAATTAGTAGATTTTAGAATTTCAAAATCAGAATTAGGTGCTTTTTTTAGAGCCGAAGATCATGAGAATTACATGGAATGTGGTGATCAGGTTTTGCGTAACTTCTTAAACGGATTGGTAATTCATTTAAGAGGAACGAAAGAAAATCCGAAAAATCCAAACGACGTTTTAGCGAAACATAAAGCTGAAATTCCAAAGAAAGAAAATACTAAAGACAGACCGGAATTTAAGGCTGCCCCGAAAGACAGTGAAAGAGCAAGAGGTGATCAAAAACCTTCAAAAACCGGAGCTGCTAAAAAGCCTTTCAAGAAAAACAATACCAAAACTACTCCTAAAGTACAGGTGGTAGAGAAAGTAATTTACAAAAACGGGAAGAATAAAAATTCTTAGATTTGTGAGCTGTGAAATGTGTTTCTTTTTGCGTTTTACAGATGATTTCAAAAAAAAAAAAATCCATTCGTTGACGAATGGATTTTTTTTATATTTTGTTTTCTTCTATTTTCTCAAAAAAGGCTTCTTTAAAAGTCGCTCCAATTGGCAATTCTTTACCATTCATGAAAACCGAAAAACTATCCGTAGATTCAATGTGTTTTAAAGCTACGACATAGGATTTATGGATTTGGATAAAGTCATTTCCTGGCAGTGATTCCACTACATTTTTTAGAGAAGAATGGGTAATAATCTGCTCCTTCGAAGTATGAATACAAACGTAATTCTGCAAACTTTCGACATATAAAATATCGTTCAGAAGTACTTTTTGGAACTTATTTTTTCCATCAGTTTTTACAAATATAAATTCTTTCTGATTATTTGGTACAATTTCTGTTTTAACCTCAGCATTGAGTTTTGAAACGGCTTGATAAAAACGTTCAAAAGCGATTGGTTTCAGTAAATAATCTACAGCATTTAATTCAAAACCTTCTAATGCAAAATCGGGATATGCGGTTGTAAAAATAACCTTCACCTCCTTGGAAATAATTTTGGAAAGCTGCAATCCAGTGAGTTGCGGCATTTGAATATCCAGAAAAACAACATCTACTTTATTGGAATTCAGAAATTCTAATGCTTTTAAAGAGTCATTAAAAATTCCTGCTTCCTCCAAAAAAGAAACTTTCTCCACATAATTTTTAAGAATTCGTGTTGCAGGTGGTTCGTCATCAACAATTATACACTTAAAAGCCATAACTATTTTTTTAAAGGGATTTTCAGATACACTTTAAAGGTATCATTATTTACTGTTTTTTCGAGTATAAATTTGTCTTTATAAGCATATTCTAACCGTTTCATCAGATTATCAAATCCAATTCCTGTCGAATAATAATTTTCTCCTTCAATGCTATAATTAAAGGTTTCAATTTCTAAAAAATCTTCTTTTATTGCAATCGAAATTATTGCGCTTTTTTCAGGATCATTTAATTTCCCATGCTTGAAAACATTTTCAATAAAATGAATTAACACAGATGGTAAAATCTTCTCAATTGTATATTCACCGTTGACAGAGAATTTCAAATACAACTGATCTTCAAATCTTTTTTGCTGCAAATGAATGTAGTTTTTAATGAACTGCACTTCTTTTGAAAGCAAAACTTCTTCTTTATCCGTCTCTGTGATAACATAACGAAGCAAATCCGACAACACCAAAACATCTGAAGCCATTTCGTCATCTTTTCCGATTAACTGGCTGTAAAATGAATTTAGTGTATTAAACAAAAAATGCGGACTAATTTGGGATTTCAGTATTTGAAATTCGGCTTTTTTATTTTCCAAAAGTAATTCTTGGTTTTGTTTCTGTGTCTCCTGAAACTGCCAGAACAAATAACTAAAAAAACTTAAAATCACTGCCGGTGAACCAAAGAAAAAATTGTCTCTGATGTAAAACCCTACTTCTCTTGATTCTTCTACATAATTATGAATCCCGGTAATTTCAAAAATAATTATTTCCTGAAACACATACCGAACTCCTGCAAAAAGAAGCAAGGAAACCGGAATAGTCAACAAATAAAAAACGAATCTTTTTTTGTTTAAAAACCAAGGGCAAAAAGCATAGAAATTTAGAATATAAATAGCAAAAATCGCCAACAACTGACTGAATGAGAATAAGAAAAGTATCTTATCGAATATAAAAGTTTCGTCTTTCTTGCCGACACCAATACCCCAGAGGTAAAAAGTAACAAACAAACCCAAAAACAAAACAATATGATAATAGAAAGGGACTTTTAGTTTCATAACAACTTTTTAATAGCTCCAAAAATACAATTATACCTTTTAACGAAGCTATTATTTATATGGAACTGCCACTTCTAATGACGAACCTCTAAAAACGTTATATGACTTTTTTGTGACCTCAATTCGACTAGTTGGTAATTCAGAAGAACGTGTTCATCAAAAATTAAAAAACAAGCTGTACTTCCCGCCTACTTTTGCATAGAATTTAAACCAAACCATCATGCAAAAAATCATTTTATTAGCCATTTTTCTTTCATTGAATCTTATTACGGCTCAACCAAAAAAGAAACAAATCTTATTAATCGGAACCTTTCATTTTGAAAACCCGGGTCTTGATGTAGCAAAAATCAAGACATTTGATGTAATGAGCGAAAAAAGCCAAAAGGAATTGGAAAACATCACCAATAAAATTAAAGAATTTGGTCCGGATAAAATTTTCGTCGAATGGGGCTACCAAAAACAGGACAAACTGGATAAATTCTATGCTCTAAACACGGACAGTTTACTTCATAAAAAAGCGGATGAAAGAGTACAACTAGCCTTAAGAGCAGCTAAAAAACTAGGTCATAAAAAATTATTTGCCATTGATTATAATCAAACTCGTTTTCCTTACGATAGTTTAACCAAAGGTATGAAAGAAGCCAATCAACTAGATTTATTAAAAAGCAATGACGAGGACATGAAACTTTTCGAGCAATCGCAAAACGAAAAAATGAAAAAATATAATCTAACGGAACTTTTAATAGACTATAACTCAAACCAATCAAACAAAGAAAATGTGGAATGGTATCTTGGCACCGCAAACAGGGCTGGGAAAAACGATAATTTCGTAGGTGCTTTTTTGGTTTCTGAATGGTATAAAAGAAATCTTTATATGTATTCCTTAATTCAAAAACTAACAGAAAGTAAAGATGATAAAATAATGGTCTTACTTGGAGCGGGACATACTGCTATGATTCGCGAGTTTATAAAATACGACCCTAATTTTGAAATTGTAGAACTGGCTACGATTCTGAAATAACAGACAGCGGGGGCTTTTAACCGCAAAGTGCGCAAGGATTTTATTTTTATTTTGAACGCAAGGTTCGCAAGGCTATATCAATCATCATGGCTTTGTGGGCTTTGCGTTTTTATCGTAGAGATGCACTGCTGTGCATCTCTACATTACATATATAACATAAAAAAAACCATTCGCAGAACGAATGGTTTTCCTGTTTTTATCGATATTGTTGCCGTGGAGATGCACTGCTGTGCATCTCAACATTACATATATAACATAAAAAAACCATTCGCAGAACGAATGGTTTTTCTATTTTTATCGATATTGTTGCCGTGGAGATGCACTGCTGTGCATCTCTACAACGCACGATATTGTATTATTTAGATAATGCAGCTTTAACTTGGTCAGCAGCTTCTTGGAATTGAACAGCTGATAAGATTGGCATACCTGAATTGTCAATTAATTCTTTTGCAATTTCAGCATTTGTTCCTTGCAAACGAACGATAATTGGCACATTGATAGCATCACCCATATTTTTGTAAGCGTCAACAACTCCTTGCGCCACACGGTCACAACGAACGATTCCACCAAAAATATTGATCAAAATTGCTTTTACGTTTGGATCTTTTAAGATAATACGGAAAGCAGTTTCAACACGTTTTGCATCTGCAGTTCCACCAACGTCTAAGAAGTTAGCAGGCTCAAATCCAGCGTATTTAATTAAATCCATAGTTGCCATTGCAAGACCAGCTCCGTTTACCATACATCCAACTGTACCGTCAAGATCTACGTAATTTAAACCTACTTCTTTAGCTTCTACTTCAATTGGATTCTCCTCACGGATATCACGCATTTCAGCATATTTAGGTTGTCTGTATAAAGCATTATCATCGATATTTACTTTAGCATCAACAGCCATAATTTTGTTGTCAGATGTTTTTAAAACCGGGTTGATTTCAAACATAGAAGCATCAGAACCAATGTAAGCATTGTATAAAGCATCAATGAATTTAATCATTTCTTTAAAAGCATTTCCAGAAAGACCTAAATTAAAGGCAATTCTTCTTGCTTGAAAACCTTGTAATCCAACATTAGGATCAACTTCTTCAGTAAAGATTAAGTGAGGTGTGTGCTCAGCAACTTCTTCAATATCCATTCCACCTTCAGTAGAATACATAATCATGTTACGACCTGTAGCTCTATTTAATAAAACAGAAACATAAAATTCAGACGTTTCACTTTCACCAGGATAGTATACATCTTCTGCTACTAAAATTTTGTTTACTTTTTTACCTTCAGCAGAAGTTTGAGGTGTAATCAATTGCATTCCGATAATTTGTTCTGCAATCTCTTCAACTTGTTGTAAGTTCTTAGCTAGTTTCACTCCACCACCTTTTCCACGGCCACCTGCGTGAATTTGCGCTTTAATCACGTGCCATCCTGTACCAGTTTCGGCAGTTAATTGTTTTGCAGCAGCTACAGCTTCAACTGCATTGTTAGCCACAATTCCGCGTTGAATGCGTACTCCGTAACTCGCTAAAATTTCTTTTCCTTGATATTCGTGTATGTTCATAATATAGAATTTGTCTGGTTCTGAATTTATTTCAGAATAAAAGTGCGACAAAAATAGCAAAATTCAACTGAATAGTAAAATCTTTTTCAATTAAAAATGTCTCAAATTTATATTAAGGAGTTATTCCTTTTTAAAGCAAATTAATCGTTAAACAATTGCTTATAAATTGTGAAGAGAAAAATACTATATCGTTTGAGTTTTAACAAAAATACCAACGGTATCAATAGCTTAGCGACGATTTTTCTTAAAATATCTTAAAGCCGATTATGATTTTGATAATTCGCAATGCTTTAAATAATAATATTGACATTTTAGAACCCTTTTTCTAATATTACAACAAAAATGTAAGTCAAACAACTAATTCAATGAATTATATTTAACGAAATCTTTATTTTTGTAGAAAAAATATCAAGAATGAGAGTTAAAGAACAAGGGCTTTATTTGCCTGAATTTGAACACGACAATTGTGGTGCAGGATTTATTTGTAATTTGAATGGTATTAAATCTAATGACATCATTCACAAAGCATTGGATATCTTAATAAAATTAGAACACCGTGGTGCCGTTAGTTCTGATGGAAGAACCGGAGACGGAGCCGGAATTTTATTTGACATCCCACATGATTTTTTTAAGAAAGTATGTGATTTTGAAATCCCTGAAACACGTGAGTATGCAGTAGGAATGGTTTTTTTGCCAAAAAGTAAAAACCAGGTTTCTTTTTGCATGAATGCGTTCGAAGCAACTATTAAAGATCAAAATTTAAAGATCTTAGGTTGGAGAGATGTACCCGTTGACGTTGAAAATTTAGGGCAGATTGCCGCAGAAAAAGAACCAACCGTTAAACAGGTTTTTGTTAGCAAAAACAATCAGGATTTAACGGAACAAGAATTTAATGCAAAACTTTTTGCAGCTAGAAAAATTGCCGAACATGCGATAAGAGGCTCTAAAACCTCCGAAAGTCATATGTTTTATTTTACTAGCCTATCGACCACTACTATAATATATAAAGGTCTCTTGATGCCGGAAGACATCAGCCGCTATTATATTGACTTGAAAGATCCCGACTTGGTGACACGTTTAGCGTTAGTACACCAACGTTTCTCTACCAATACTTTTCCTTCCTGGGATTTGGCACAACCCTTCAGATACATGTGTCATAACGGGGAGATCAATACCCTTCGCGGAAATGTGAGCAGAATGCGCGCCCGTGAAGAACTAATGGAAAGCAAAATTTTTGGTGATGATATCAAAAAATTATTCCCGATTATCTTAGAAGGAAAATCAGATTCTGCTTCGATGGATATGGTTGTTGAACTTTTATTAATGACCGGTCGTTCCTTACCAGAAGCCATGATGATGGTCGTTCCTGAAGCTTGGGAAAAACACCAGTCCATGTCGGAGGAAAAGAAAGCTTTCTACGAATACAACGCTTGTATCATGGAACCTTGGGACGGTCCAGCTTCTATTCCGTTTACTGATGGAAATGTAATTGGAGCATTACTGGACAGAAATGGTTTGCGTCCTTCCCGTTATACTTTGACAAAAAGTGGTTTCGTAATCATGTCATCAGAAATTGGTGTTCTTGATATCGAGGCGGAAGACGTAATTCAGCACGGTCGTTTAGAACCGGGGAAAATGTTCCTGGTTGACATGAATGAAGGTCGTATCATTGAAGATGAAGAGATCAAAAAAGCCATCGTAACCAAACGTCCTTACAAAGAATGGGTTGAGGCTAACTTGCTTCCTTTGTCTAAAGTTCCTTATACCAACAACCCTACTCCGGTTGAGAAATTGGATTTCCAGACCAGACAACGTTTGTTTGGTTATACGATCGAGGATTTAAAAACAATTATCAACCCAATGGGATCAGATGGCGCTGAAGCGATCAGTTCTATGGGTAACGATACTCCTCTGGCCGTTTTATCAGATCAGCCACAATTATTATACAACTATTTCAAACAATTGTTTGCTCAGGTTACCAACCCACCTTTGGATGGTATTCGTGAGGAGATTATTACCGACATTAGTTTAGCCATTGGTGGTGATTTTAATATTTTTGATATTGAAGCAAAACAATGCAAAAAATTAAAAATCCAAAATCCTGTTATCTCTAACGAGGATTTAGATAAAATTAAAAATATAGATCACGAAGATTTCAAATCGTCGACTATTTCTACCTTATATAAGATCGAAAAAGGAGTTAACGGTTTAGAGCGTGCTTTAGAAAAATGCGTTCAGGCTACTTACAAAGCGGTTTCTGAAGGCCATAACATCATCATTCTTTCTGACAGAGGTGTTAGCGAGCAATTAGCTCCGATCCCGATGCTATTGGCTTGCTCTTACATTCACCATTCTTTAAACATTTTGAAAGTTCGTTCTAAATTCGGAATCATAATCGAATCTGCAGAACCACGCGAACCGCATCATTTTGCTTTATTGTTTGGATATGGAGCCAGTGCAATCAATCCGTACATGGTGAATGAGATTATTCACGATCAGGTAAACCAAGGTTTTATTACCAAAGTCAAAGCTGATTATGCGATTATCAACTATAACAAAGCGATTGCAAAAGGGATTTTAAAAATCATGAATAAAATTGGAATCTCTACTTTACATTCGTACAGAGCGGCTCAGATTTTTGAGATTTTAGGTTTAAATAAAACATTCTCTACGAAATATTTCCCTTACACTCCTTCCAGAATTGAAGGAATTGGTCTGATGGAAATTGAAAAAGAAGTAAAGAAAAGATTCCAGAAAGCATTTCCAAATTCAAAAATCGCCAACTTATTGCCTTTAGAAATTGGAGGTATTTACAGATGGAGAAGATCGGGAGAGAAACACATGTTCAATCCGACTACGATTTCTAAATTACAACAAGCCGTTCGTTTGAACAGTCCGGAAAGCTATAAAGAATACTCCGATATGGTCAACGAGCAAAGTGAAAACTTAATGACCATCAGAGGTTTATTCGAATTCAATAATTTAGATCCGATTTCTATTGATGAAGTAGAACCTTGGACTGAAATTGTAAAAAAATTCAAAACCGGAGCAATGTCTTACGGATCGATCAGTAGAGAAGCGCATGAAAACTTAGCTATTGCAATGAACCGAATTGGCGGAAAAAGTAATTCTGGAGAAGGTGGAGAAGATCCAAAACGTTTCCAAAAAGAAATCAACGGTGATTCCAGAAACAGTGCGATCAAACAAGTCGCTTCAGGAAGATTTGGTGTTTCGATCAATTATTTGACCAACGCTAAAGAAATCCAAATTAAAATGGCTCAGGGTGCTAAACCTGGTGAGGGTGGACAGTTACCAGGAGAAAAAGTAGTGCCTTGGATTGCAGAAACCAGAAACTCTACCCCTTATGTAGGTCTGATTTCGCCACCGCCGCACCACGATATTTATTCTATTGAAGATTTATCGCAATTGATTTATGACTTAAAAAATGCCAATCGTGAAGCTCGTATCAACGTAAAACTAGTTTCTGAAGTGGGTGTTGGAACCATCGCTGCCGGTGTAGCCAAAGCCAAAGCAGATGTTATTTTAATCTCAGGTTACGACGGAGGAACAGGTGCAGCACCATTGACTTCTTTACAACATACCGGTATTCCGTGGGAACTTGGTTTGGCCGAAGCACAACAGACTTTAATCTTAAATGACTTAAGAAGCCGTGTGGTTTTAGAGTGTGACGGACAGTTAAAAACAGGTCGTGACGTAGCTATTGCAGCATTATTGGGTGCCGAAGAGTTTGGTTTTGCTACTGCTCCATTAGTAGCCTCAGGTTGTATCATGATGAGAGCTTGTCACTTAAATACTTGTCCGGTTGGTATTGCCACTCAGGATCCAGAATTGAGAAAAAATTTCAAAGGAACTCCGGAGCACGTAATCAACTTCATGTATTTTATTGCTGAAGAGTTAAGAGAAATCATGGCACAATTAGGTTTCAGAACCTTAAAAGAAATGGTAGGGCAGTCGCAAAAATTAAATGTCAATAAAGCGATCAAACACTACAAAGCAAATGGTTTAGATTTATCGTCCATTTTATACAAACCGGAAAAAGCCAAAACGGTTCCAAATCACAATACGACAGAACAAGATCACAACCTTGAAAACGTATTGGATTTCGAAATCATCAAAGAGGCAATTCCGTCTATTTACAGAAAAGAAAAAACAAGAGTTACCTTTAAAATTAAAAATACAGACCGTTCTGTAGGTGCCATTTTGAGTAATGAAATCTCAAAAATATATGGCGCACAAGGTTTACCCGATGACACTATTTTAGTTGATTTTGAAGGTTCTGCCGGACAAAGTTTTGGTGCATTTGCAACAAACGGATTGTCATTTAAAATTCACGGAAACTGTAATGATTATTTAGGAAAAGGACTTTCGGGAGGAAAATTAATTATCAAAGTACCTCCTACTGCGACTTTCAAACCTGAAGAAAACATCATTATTGGTAACGTTGCCCTTTATGGCGCTATTACCGGAGAGGCTTACATCAATGGTATGGCCGGAGAGCGTTTTTGTGTGAGAAATTCCGGAGCAACTGCGGTTGTAGAAGGAATTGGAGATCACGGATGCGAGTATATGACGGGTGGTACAGTCGTAGTTTTAGGAAAAACAGGCCGAAACTTCGCAGCAGGTATGAGCGGCGGTGTGGCTTATGTTTACGATCCAAAGCAGCAATTTGATTCGAAATCCTGCAACATGGAAATGGTCGCTTTTGACCCAATCGAAACTGCCGATATCACAAAACTAAGACGACTGATTAAAAACCATTCTTTGTACACCAACAGTCCATTAGCCAAAAGAATTTTAGCAGATTGGGAGAATCAACAAAACCACTTCGTAAAAGTAATGCCAACTGATTACAAAAAAGCATTACAAAGAATTGCAGAAGAAAAGAAAATAGAAGAATTAATAGCAGATTAGATGATTTTAGAATTCAGATTTTAGATTATTTCAAATTTGACCACACCGCTTTGCTAGTCTTGCGGTTAAAAAGTTTGGAATTTGGAATTTAAAAAATTGGAATTTGGAATTCAAAAATTGGAATTTAAAGAAAAAGTCATGGGTAAAATAGGCGGATTTAAAGAATATAGAAGAGCCGACGAAAGTAATATTGAAGTTATAGAACGTGTTAGCAACTATAATGAATTTACGATTCCGTTAGCAAAAGAGCAAATAAAAGAACAAGGTTCGAGATGTATGGATTGTGGTATTCCTTTTTGCCACAGCGCCTGTCCGTTAGGAAATTTAATTCCTGATTTTAACGACATGGTGCATCAGGAAGAATGGCAAAGTGCCTTAGATATTTTACAATCGACTAATAACTTTCCAGAGTTTACAGGTCGTTTATGCCCTGCTCCGTGTGAGAAATCATGTGTATTGGGAATCATAAAAGAGCCTGTTGCAATTGAAAATATTGAAAAAAACATCATCGAAAGAGGTTTCGCAGAAGGCTGGATCAAACCACAGACTCCTAAAAAAAGAACCGGAAAAACGGTAGCCGTTATTGGTTCGGGTCCTGCAGGTTTGGCAGCAGCACAACAATTAAACAGAGCCGGACATACGGTAACTGTTTTTGAAAGAGACAACGCTATTGGAGGTTTATTACGTTACGGGATTCCGAATTTTAAATTAGAAAAAGGAATCATCGACAGACGTGTAGCGATCCTTGAAGCAGAAGGAATCACTTTTAAAACCAATGTCAATGTTGGCGTAAACTTTAGCGTAGACGAACTAAATGCTTTTGATTCTATCGTTTTGTGCGGCGGAGCAACCGAAAGAAGAAGTTTGCCTACTAAAGGAATCGAAAGTAAAGGCGTTGTTCAGGCAATGGATTTCCTGACGCAGCAAACCAAAGTATTGTTCGGAGAATCAATTCCGGATCAGGTAATGGCAACTGGTAAAGATGTTATTGTGATTGGTGGTGGAGATACCGGTTCAGATTGTATTGGAACTTCTAACCGACACGGTGCCAAATCGGTTACCAATTTCGAAATTTTACCAAAACCACCCGTTGGAAGAAGCGAAACAACTCCTTGGCCTTTCTGGCCGTTGCAATTAAAAACTTCCTCTTCTCACGAAGAAGGCTGTAACAGAAACTGGTTAATCAACACCAAAGAATTCTTAGCAAACGAAAAAGGAGAATTGGTTGGATTAAAAACAGTCGAAGTACAATGGAAAATGACGCCGGGACAAAGACCTGAATTAATCGAAAAAGAAGGTTCAGAAAAAATCTGGCCTTGCGATTTGGCTTTATTGGCCTTAGGTTTTACAGGCCCAGAGAAAACATTAAGTGAACAATTAGGCCTTGAAATTGACATGAGAAGCAATTATAAAGCTAAAAATTATCAAACCAATGTTCCTCATATTTTCACTGCCGGAGATATGCGTCGCGGACAATCTTTAATTGTTTGGGCTATTTCTGAAGGTCGTGAAGCAGCAAGAGAGGTAGATTTATTCCTAATGGGTTCTACTAATTTACCAACCAAAGGAAATGGTGATTTACCAAGTTTATAAATGATAAACAAATCTTTTTTATAAAACGAAACCCCCTTTTTTCAAAATTAAAAAAGGGGGTTTGTTATTTAATATCGGAAATTGATCCTAAAAAAATGCTATTTCTAAGCTGTGACGCTTCTTAGAACTTAACTTCCATACCTAAACGGATTGTTCTTCCGGGTACCGGCATTGTGATAACTGTACCTACATCATAAGTATAACGGTCAGTTACATTGCCTATGTTCAAATTCATAATAAAATTATCATTAAAACGATACATTCCATACACATCCAAAATATAATCTGCCGGAATGGTCGTAGCAACAGAAGAAGCACCTGTCCCTTCTAACCAGTCTTTAGGATTTTCTTTCAAACTGTGCCATCTTAATCTACTTCCAACGGTTAGTTTTTTATCCTCTGTACTTCCTCCAATTTCAGCCATAAAAGATTGTTTTGGCGGGATTCTTGCCGGTAAAAGACTCCAGGCAAAACCAAGTGAATTGGTTGGATTTGTTCCATCCTGAGCACCCAAAATATTAGAAGTTACTACCGCATCTCTATACAAAATAGCAGAAGCATTTAAAAAGAATTGACGGGAAATATACCCCATTGCCAATTCCAATCCTTTTAATTTAAAACGATCATAATTTAAAAATATAAAATCATAATCCGGCATCATGGTTGCCGCTGAAATATATCCTCTTGTATTATTCTGAAAAACAGTGGCACCAAAATTAAAGTGATCATCCTCCAAAAGCAGGTTGTCAAAATTACTTTCAAACCCTAGCTCAATAGTGGTTGTTCCTTCAGCTCTTAAAGGGTATTTTTCATTATAACTAAAAGTCTGAATTGATTCTGTCGATTCATACAAACTTGGGTTACGGTACGTATTAGACGCTTTTGCGAATAGGTTAAGTTGTTGGATTGGTGTATAAATCACTTTTCCGCCAATGTTCAATTTGGCATCGTATTTCAAGTCTCTATCGGCATTGTAATCGGATACTTTTGTTTCATGCACTCTCATATTGGCCTGAAACAAAAACTTATTTACTACTAAGTCTCCCGCTACAAATGCGCTGTATTCCTCTCTCTTACCATTACGCGAAGATCCCGTTCTGCCCTCAGGCACATCTTTTGGAACTATTTTTTCTATCTGTGTATTGATACCGTATTGCAGCGTAAGTGGAATTCCGGAAAACTTGGTTTGATTTGAAATCAATGCCCCTTTTCTATCATTTGTAAAACGATGTAAATACTGATCTCCATTGCCCGCACCCGGCGTTTGAATTAAACCGTTGCGTTGAAAAAAATTAGCCTCATTAGCAAATACCGAAACATTTAAATGAACCAAATCATTAGGGTTAAAGGTGTAATTTACGGTATAGTTATTCAATTCAGCAGTACCCAATGCCCATTGCGGCACACTTTCTACATCATCCGGAAGATCCTTAAAATTTTTGTCATTGTTGTTTTTATACCAATAAGCCGCTAATACTTCACCTGCTTTTTGTTTGTGGTAACGGTAATTAAACTCCACACGGTGGTGTGGTGCAATATTCCAGCCTAATTTCGCTAGGGCGGACTGACTTTGGTAACTGGTATTTACTACCTCTTCTCCGGGTTGTATTACCGGTTTTTTATATTTATCACTATTTTCAGGGTCAAAAGTATCATAGTAAACAGGATCGTAACCATATCGGTCAGCACCGTTTTCTCCTGCAAAATAATTCCCTTGTGTATGCACATTATAAGCAACAAGTGCGTCAAATTTTTTGTCCTTGAAAGCTATTGCAGCTGTAGCACTTCCGTTATTAATTCGGTCACGTTTAGAATTGTCCTGCAAAATATAATATACCTGATCATCCTCATCCTTTGGAATAGTAGGAAGCTGGCTGTTATTAAAAATATTCCCTTTTATATATACTCCAAACTTCTTATTGCCCGATACTACATCTTCAGCGTCGATTGTTTCCATTTCAACAAATCCGCCGGTAGCACCAATGGCGTTAGGATTAGTACTTGAGCCTTTGTCTACTTTGATTTTTTTAACCAAATCCATATCGATATACGTTCTGTCGCTAGACCCCATATACCCTCTGAAGGTCTGTGCAGATTGTAAACTTCCATCTACCATAATAGGCACTCGGCCGTCTCCTTGCAAACCACGGATACCAATATCCAAAGCACCGGCTTCGTTTCGTATGTTGTTTACGGAAATACCCGGAATACCGTTCAAAACATCTCCATTGGCAGTACCTCTGTTTCTATTGATTTCGTTTTTCCCTATTTCTATACTCCCTGATGTTTTTTTTGATCCTGTAACAACGACTTCTTTCAATTTTTTCGCTTCTACACTCAATTGCAGATCTAACGTTGTGGTTTCGTTTTTCTTAATTTGAAATTTGTGTGTAACGATTTTATAGTTCAACATCGAAACATGTAAAGTATACTCCCCTTCTTCTAAATTTTCAAACTGATAAAAACCATCTCCATCCGTAATACGATGTTTCTTTAACTCATTAATATAGACCGAAACTGAGCCCGCTGGTGCTCCGTCGCTTGTTGTTATGTGACCGCTTAGTGTGCCTTTATCTTTTTCATTTCCTCCTTCATTTTCATTCTCTGCCGCCGAGGCGATCATAAATGAAGTCATGAAGCAGGCTCCAATTATTGTTTTTAGCAATTTTTTCATTCTTTAGTTTTAGTTGTGTTTAATTTGTATTCGTAATTATAGGGTATTATAAATTTTACAGACCTTAGTTTTTATGCTATGAATCTCAATCTGTATTTGTCTTTATTTTCTTAAAAAAATCCTGTTATTTTTTCAAAAAAGACAGTAAGAAACTACCCCGGAACTGAGCTCCGAGGTAGTAAGTCTAAAAAGTTGTTTATTGTATTGGTAAAATCTCAGGTTTTCAAACTGCCCTGATTCAAAACAGTATTTTGAAGATTAAACCTGAAAGAAATTAAAAGTTGTATTGAACTTGTACGGTAGCACGTCTTCCCGGGGCGTTAACAAAGTCTTTGTCTCTCGCTTGCCACCATGCCATATTTGGAGAATAATCTTTATTGAATAAATTCTCAACCCCTAATCCTAATTTTAATGCTTTGCCAATAAGATAAGAACTGCTTAAATTAAAAACAGTATATTTTTTTACAGGCCCTTCGTTAACACTATACAAATTTGTTGTTGGGTTAGGATCAAATCGGTTTCTTTCAAAATTATGCAGACTGCTTAATTCTACATCTAATTTTTTTGTTGGACGTACTTGAATATAAGTTGTAAGTTTTGGAGCCATTATACGAGAACCGTTAATGTACTTTTCGTATGTTCCGTTATTATCATTATCCACTTTACCTTCTAGCCAAGCGAAAGCTCCTCCGAAACTTAAAACCTCCAATGGTTTCAAATTTATGACTGCCTCATATCCCCAAATATTCTCCGGAGCACGCTGCATCGCAAAAGAACCATTTGGCAATTGAACAGAGGTCGCTCCCAGTTTTGAAGTACTCCAAAAACTCGTCAGCTCATAGTTGATCCATTTTTTAATAGTTCCCGCCACACCCATTTCGTAATTATTTACGATGATCGGATCAGTTGGTAATTTTGAAATAACACTTTCTGTAGAAGTTCTCAAAATACGCCCTACTTCATTGATCGAAAAAGACTGAGAGTAACTGGTAAAGACATTTACCTCCGGCATAATATTATATCGTAAACCAATATTGCTCACAAAAGCATTATATTCTAAATCACCCCCTTGTACAAAAATACTATTGTTGTAGGTATTGTTTTTAGCATTAAGTACTGGTAGTGTATAAAAATCATCTGCTTTAACTTTGATGTTTTCGTATCGCGCTCCCGCTTTCAAAGTAAACTTTTCCCAGGCATCAAATTTAATTAAGACGAATGGTGCCGTATTTTGCATTTTCATTTGTGGAGTCCAGAAACGCCCATCTTCTAATTTTTGAACAGTCTCATCCTGAAGAATATCTACTCCATAAATCAAATCTGCTTTATAAGTATCATTTGAAAAAAGACGGGAATCAAAATTCATCCTAAGTCCTAATTTCTTTGAAGCCACATTGGACTGTCCGCCATTTAAAAACTGATCTCTGTCATACCCGTAGACCGTTCTGAAATCCTGTGAGTAGATGTTTACATTTAATGCTGTATTATTCCAAATCTCTGAATTGGTATAAGAAAGTCTAAAATTATGATTTCTCGGCGTTCCCTCCGGAGTTCCTAATCTCCTTTCAGACTCAACTCCAATAGTAGGAATCTCGCCCCACTTACCAATCTTAACATCCTGATCTAAAAAAGACCTTGAAGCATAACCAATATACGAAAACTCAAATCTTTGTTTGTCGGTTAATTGATAGCCAATTTTTAATAATCCATTATAGGTGTTTAAATTAGATAAACTGTAAAAAGGAGAAGTATTTACCGAATTGGCATCTTTTATTACTCCTGTTCTTTCTTTAGTAAACCCGACAACATAATCAAATCGCTCTATCTTTCCTGTAAAAGAAAGCGATGCTCTGTATCCAAATGATTCTGCAAACGTTTTGGGTTGTGATATAAGACCTAATTGTGCAGAACCTGAAAATGGCCTTTCCTTATGGTTTTTCTTTGTAATATAATTGATAATCCCTCCATCGGCTCCATTACCGTAAATGGATGTTGCTCCTTTAATTACTTCGACTCTTTCAACAGAAAAAGGATCAATGACCTGTAAATCTCTTCCTCCGTTTCGCAGTGGCGTAGATTGAGGCACTCCGTCAATCATAACCAAAAAAGGTCTTCCTCTTAAAGTCTGCCCGTAGTTTGAAGTTTGATTTCCGGCAGTAGCTAAACTTGGAACCGTATATTGTAGAATATTACTAATATTTGAATTAATTATAGTCTGGCTTTGAATTTTCTTCTCTCCTACTATAGTAATCGAAGAAACAACTTCTTTTATGCTCTCTTTTTTCCGGCTTGCCGTTACAATAATATCATCTAAATTATTTGTCGCTAAACTGTCTTTCGTCTTTTCTTGAGCAAATCCTATTGAAACTATAAGGTTCAATAGGCAAAATGTAGTAATTTTTTTCATAAATAATGATTAAAATGCAATTTTTGGGCAAATATAATCTTTATTTATTCTAAATAAGAAGTATTTATATCGAAAAGTTACATTTTATTCAATTGTTGGTTTTATAACAAATTGTTATGATTTGTTATTTTTCATTTTAAAATTTGTCAATCCCCAAAAGAGTAATAAGTTTGCCAAAAATAGTTTACAAATGCAAGCAAAAGATCTACTGCAGTTAGCAGACCAATTTGGAAGTCCATTATACGTTTATGATGCCGAGAAGATTCAGTCTCAGTACAATCGATTAACTAAAGCTTTCTCTAAGGTAGAAAACTTAAGAGTTAATTATGCTATGAAAGCATTGTCTAACGTTGCCATTCTCCAGTTATTAAAAAACATGGGATCTGGCTTGGATACCGTATCCATTCAAGAGGTTTTATTAGGGCTTCATGCCGGTTATGACCCTGAAAAAATCTTTTTTACACCAAACGGAGTTTCTTTGGAAGAAATCGAAGAAGTTGCCGCAATGGGTGTACAAATCAATATCGACAATTTATCTATTCTGGAGCAATTCGGAACAAAACATCCTCATATACCAGTATGTATTCGTATCAATCCACACGTAATGGCGGGAGGAAATGCTAATATTTCTGTAGGACACATTGATAGTAAATTCGGAATTTCTGTACATCAGATACCCCATATATTGCGAATTGTTGAAAACACAAAAATGCACATTGTAGGTATTCACATGCACACCGGTTCTGATATTTTAGATATCGAAGTATTCTTGTATGCTGCCGAAATTTTGTTCGATACTGCAAAACACTTCAAAGAATTAGAGTTCTTAGACTTCGGAAGCGGTTTCAAAGTACCTTACAAAAAAGATGATATCGAAACAGACATCGAAGAATTGGGTAAAAAATTATCCAAAAGATTCAACACTTTCTGTGCTGAATATGGCAAAGATTTAACCTTGATTTTCGAACCTGGTAAATTCTTAGTGAGTGAAGCCGGATTCTTCCTGGCCAAAGTTAACGTAGTAAAACAAACAACGTCAACCGTTTTCGCCGGAATCGATAGTGGTTTCAATCACTTAATTCGTCCAATGTTTTATGGTTCTTCACATCATATTGAGAACATCTCCAACACAAAAGGGAAAGAACGTTTCTACTCTGTAGTAGGATACATTTGCGAGACCGATACTTTTGCAAACAACCGCAGAATCCACGAAATTACCGAAGGTGATATTCTTGCTTTCAGAAACGCAGGAGCGTATTGTTTCTCAATGGCTTCCAACTACAACTCCAGATACAAACCTGCTGAGGTATTGTGGATGAACGGTCAGGGAATCTTAATCCGTGAGCGCGAAACCTTCGAAGATTTGCTTAAAAATCAAATTTCGTTACCACAAGAAGCCGCGGTAACGGCTTAAAATAAAAAAATATCATGCTAAAAATCCCGTTTCTTAATTGAGACGGGATTTTTTATTGTAGATTTTAGAGTTCAGATTTTAGATTTACAACCGTCTGTCAGGCTGAGCGAAGTCGAAGCCCTCCACGTCAATTCGTGCAATTCGTTTCGAAAATCTCTTTACATATAAGCACGCAGATTAAGCAGATTAAACAGATTTTCACTGATCTTTTCTTCTACCCTCTTTTGTCAGGCTGAGCGAAGTCGAAGCCCCATTTTTGTGTCCTTTCGACGAAGGAGAAATC